>CBDUEE010000104.1:0-9669 GCA_965366105.1 uncultured Flavobacterium sp.
TAATTGCTTATTTATTTCATTTTAAATCAGCTGCTTTTTATTTTTTATAATAATTGAACAAAAGTTAAATTTTTAGAAATAATGACATTTAATTTTTAATAAAATAAACAAACAAAATCAATATATTTTAAATTTATAAGTAATAACTTTCAAAATAATGTATTTTTCTAAAAAATAAATAACTAAAGGTTTAGACTTCATTACTTCATTAATTTTAAATAATGCAGTTGCTCAAGTTGTAAAACAAAAGTAATATTCTAAAATATTTTGTTTCTTTTGCGTAAGTATTAGAAATGTTTTATTGCCTTTCGAACTGTAAATAATTAGAAAGATTACGTATTTAACATGTAAATAGGTAAATTGATCCCAAAGAATTGAATAAGCTAAAAAATTAATTTTATTGTTACTTGCTTATTTTAAAAATCAATAATATTCAAAAAGAAATTAGTTCACTGAAAAACTATTCACCCAATCCAAAGATTTTATGGAAGACACTTTATTTTCTGAATTTAAAATTAATCTTAGTTCTTTATTCGCTACTTTTTTGGAATAGGATGCTTTATAGCGAAAAACAATCGATTGATCAAAATTATTTTTATAAGCTTCAACCAATTCAAGATCTATAAAAGTTCCGTAATATTGGCGAAAACGCGTGCAGGTTTTTGTCAATCTTTCTTCGGTAGTATTCTTAATTACAGATGGAGTAGCTTCACTTAAGGTGAATGGTTTAAATCTAGAAGTATTGCAGGTCATTAATACTCTAGTACCTAGTTCATAGGCTTTGCTTTTTTGGGAATCACTAATTTCTGTTTTATCCAGTTTTACCATTTTAATAACCTCTGGTTCCACAGAAGTGGTATTTTTTTTTGATTTACATCCAATAAGTAGTAAGATGCTTAAAACTATAATTATTTTTTTCATGATTTATTTTATTTTTAATAATAGGTTGGGATCTGGACAATTTTCCAAATAGAATTTTAAATCTTTTTTACTACAAACACCGGGATAGTCACCCAAGTGATTTGTTATTTCTTTTATAATTTGAAAATGCAAATGGGGAGCATAGTCACCATTTACAGCTGCATTGCCTAGCGTGGCTATTTGCTGCCCTTTTTTTAAAATAGTTCCTACTTTAATCGAGTTTATACTTTCTACTGACAAATGTCCGTATAAGGTATAGAATTTTTGTCCTTTTATTTCATGTTCGAGAATTATCGTTGGTCCATAATTACCTAAACCTACATTGTTATTATAACTATGAATAAAACCGTCTAAAGCTGCTAATATTGGAGTTCCTGCTTTTATCCATAAATCTAAACCAATGTGAATGTTTCGTTCTTCGGTACTAGAAGCATTAAAAATGGTACTTCTTTTGTATAAGTTTCGAACTTCATTATAGCCTCCAAAAGCTACTTTTGCATTATTTTTATTCAAATAATTTTCTAAAAATTCTTCAAAATCTATTGTATTATCAATCTTTATCGTTCTTAGAGATTCATTTGTAGTGGATAAGTCTAAAGGAATGTATTGAGTATAATCAATCAAAGAATCTACTATTTTTATATTCTCACATTCATTTAAGATGGTCTCTAATAGTTTCATTGATTTTAAATTTTTTATAAAAAACCTAAATTTAAATAAAAAATGCCAACGTAAAAAATTTACCTTGGCATTATAACTTTTATTTTAGAATTAATTTTTAAAACTTTGAAAAAAAGTTTTAAAAAAGAGTCTCAAAACGAATAAACGTTTAGTACATACTTGGATATTTAGATGGATTTACTTCATTCATCATTGCATATACTTTATCAAAAATATCTTCAGTAGAAGGTTTAGAGAAATAGTCTCCATCCGTACCATAAGCAGGTCTGTGTGCTTTTGCAGTTAAGGTTTGTGGTTTACTATCTAAGTAGTTGTAACCATCTTGCTGCTCTATAATTTGTTGTAAAATGTAAGCAGAAGCTCCACCAGGAACATCCTCATCAATTACTAATAAACGATTAGTTTTAGCAATACTTTTCACTAAGTCATGCTTAACATCGAAGGGAAGTAATGATTGTAAATCGATAACTTCGCAATCAATTCCAACTTCTAAGAGTTCTTTTGCAGCTTGTTGTACTAATCGCAAAGTAGAACCATAAGAAACTAGTGTGATATCCGATCCTTCTTTCAAGGTTTCGACTACTCCAATTGGTGTTTTAAATTCACCATAATTTGTAGGCATTTTTTCTTTTAATCGGTAGCCATTCAAACATTCAATAACTAAAGCAGGTTCATCACATTCTAATAAAGTATTATAAAAACCAGCAGCTTGTGTCATGTTTCTAGGAACCAAAACGTGAATTCCTCTAATGGCATTTATGATCATTCCCATAGGAGATCCAGAATGCCAAATTCCTTCTAATCGATGGCCACGGGTACGAATAATTAATGGGGCTTTTTGTTTGCCCACCGTGCGATATCTTAGTGTAGCTAAATCATCACTCATGATCTGGATAGCATACAACAAATAATCTAAATATTGAATTTCGGCAATAGGACGTAAGCCTCTAAGTGCCATTCCTATTCCTTGTCCTAATATGGTTGCTTCCCGAATTCCAACATCAGCCACGCGTAATTCTCCATATTTTTCCTGCATGCCTTCTAATCCTTGATTTACATCTCCAATCGTACCTGCATCTTCACCAAAAATTAAGGTTGCTGGATATTTAGTAAAAATAGCATCAAAATTATCGCGTAAAATCATTCGACCATCAGTATCCTCGGTGGCATCTTCATCGTATGTTGGTGCAACTTTTTCTACCGAGAAAACATTTAAATCTGTTTCTGAGTATAAATTACTGCTAAAATTCTTTTGTGTTTTAGCCGTGTACGAAGTTATCCACTGTGACAGCTCTGCTCTCTCACTTTCATTTCGTATCAAACGTAATACTTTGCGAGCTGTAACAAGAATTTCCTTTTTTATAGGAGATTTAATTTCGCTTAAATCCGAAGCATATTTTATAATTGCTTCTTTATTTATATTGGTTTTTGCTATTTTTTGTAATAAGGAAACTACTTCTTTTTGTTCCTCAACAACCGGTTCTATAAATGCATTCCAAGCTGCTTTTTTTCCTTCAAGAACCTCTTTTTTGGCTTGTGCATCAATGGCATCAATCTCCTCAGGAGAAGCAATATTAATGGCAATCATCCATAGTTTCATTTGACGAATACAATCAAAATCTTTTTCCCAAGCTAATCTATTGGCATCTTTGTATCGCTCATGAGAACCAGAACTAGAATGTCCTTGAGGTTGGGTTAATTCATTTACGTGAATTAAAACAGGAATATGGTTTTCTCGTGCAATCTGAGCTGCTTCTTCATAAGTGGCAACTAAGTCTGCATAATCCCACCCTTTTACTTTTAGAATCTCAAAACCATTGGTGTTTTTTTCTTTTTGGTATCCTTTTAATATTTCGGATATATCTTCTTTGGTAGTTTGATGTCTAGCATGAACTGAAATTCCGTATTCATCATCCCAAACACTCATAACCATTGGCACTTGTAAAACACCAGCAGCATTTATAGTTTCAAAAAAAAGGCCTTCGGATGTACTTGCATTTCCTATGGTTCCCCAGGCTATTTCATTCCCTTGGTTAGAAAAATTAGCGGCATTTGGTATTCCAGAAATCTGTCTGTATATTTTTGATGCTTGCGCAAGACCTAATAATCGAGGCATTTGCCCAGCTGTAGGAGAAATATCAGCACTTGAGTTTTTTTGTTTTGTTAAATCTTTCCACGATCCATCTTCATTTAAACTATGAGTAGCAAAGTGGCCTCCCATTTGTCTTCCTGCCGACATTGGTTCTTGTTCTATATCAGTATGTCCGTATAACCCAGCAAAAAATTGCTGAATACTCAATTCTCCAATAGCCATCATAAAAGTTTGATCACGATAATAACCAGAACGGAAATCACCATTTTTAAATGCTTTGGCCATTGCCAATTGTGGTACTTCCTTTCCATCTCCAAAAATTCCAAACTTAGCCTTTCCTGTCAATACTTCTTTACGGCCTAAAAGACTGCATTCTCTGCTTATTATGGCTGTTGTATAGTCATTCAAAACTTCGATTTTGAAATCAGCAAATGTCAATGTAGAATTGGTTTTTTCTTTTATCATAATTGAAAAGTATAACTTTATAATGCAAATTTACTCAAAAACTACCTATTTTCATAGTTACTACAGCAAAATTGAATTTAATTTTAGTAATTTATTATTGTAAAAAGAACTTTATTTTTTTGATATGTGTAATTTTATATGTGTTTTAATGATAATAACTTAAGTAATAGTTATAAATTGATTCGATTAAAACCATTTTCGATTAAAAAGATTGATTAATGTTTTAGGTGAAAAAGTTACAATAAAACGTACTTTTTGGTTATAATTATTTTGAGAAATTTCCCATCCATTATTAGAATACACTGGAAAATACAATTCAAAATAGTCTGTTACTAGATTTAACCGAACACCGCTATCATAAACAAACATTGCTTTTGCACCTTTATTTTTAATTAAACCTAAGTCACCGTAAACCTCGATCCAATTCCAAATACTATAACTGGCATTAAAACTTGTAATCCAGCGATTAGCGTACGGAGTAGCAATTTTCGATTTGAATCCACCTTCTGAGATTATATATTCTTGACTAAAAAGGCCGCTATTTTCAGATCTTCCTAAATAATTATAATCAAAAAGATAATCTGTTGGTCTGTCTAACGCAAAACTGAAGAAATCTGATTGCGTTTTGTTGTATAAAAAAGCTCCCGCATAAAAACGTAAATTAATCTGGCGGTTGTTCTCAAATAATTTTCTATATCCCAATTCACTGGTTACTTTTCCAAAATTTCCGGATGCTTGTAAATTAGCAACATAGCTAAAATGATTGGTAACTTCGGTTTTTGAATTAATGTATCGGGCATCAAAAACAGAATAATTTTCAGGTGAATTACCAACCAATAAAGCACTTTTTTCTTTATTTACAATCACTTGTCTAAACGAAATCACTTGTTTTCTGTTGTCTCTAAAATTAGATTCCCGAATGCGCAATTGCACCGAAGGATTTAATCTAAAATAGGTAGCATCTTGGGCATAATGAAAATAAGAACCACTAAGATAATATCTGGCATTGTAAAGAGTGTTATTTCTATAGTTTTGATCAATTACAAAAGAAGCAGAACCCGATAAATTATTTGATTTACTGGAGTAGGAGGGATTAACATCAAATTCAAAAGGTTTTTCTAGAATAGTTTTATTGTGCAATCGTAAACCTGGGATCAAACCATCATATAAATTGTAACTAATTGATGGAACATACAATATTTGATTGTAATAAGGATCTTCTAGATCTTTCATTAAAACAAACTTCACAGGCCTATTATTAGGGAAAAAACCATCTAACTTATTCCAGTTATTTCTTAAATTATATTCAGGAACTTCATTTTTTAAATTTAATACTATTTTATCAATATTGTTTCTTGGAATTGTAAAAGTACTGTCACAGGCTTCAATATCAAGCCATTGCTTGAATACAATTGCACCTTTTTTTGTTCCATATATAGGAATTGGTATTTGTGCTCCTGTTTTATTTTTAACAGAAAAGGTAATGCTATCTTTTGTTTTTATAACGCTCGAAAACTTATAATCAATAATAGCTCTTGAATTAATAATAGTATTAAAAAACCAACTAATATCTTTATCGGTATTTGCTTTCAATAACTTTTCAAAATCAATTCTGGAAACTTGTTTGATCTTATTTATATCGTAAAATTGTCGAATGCTATTTGTTACAGTATTGTTCTGTAAATAATCATCAAGAAATCTAATACTTAAACCCGCACGGTATTTACTGGCAATTTGCTCATTAAATTTTATTAAAGTATTCTTTGGGTCTCCCAATGGCTGATCCAGATTTTTTCGCGCCATTAGCATATAAAAATAACTGTATTGCTCGTTGAAATTAATATTGGTTAGGTTGTAACTTTTTAATAGTTTGATTTTTGATATGCTTCCCATCATTTTAGTATTGGGATAGTGATCATCAATATATTTCATCATGGCATACACCTGAATTCCGTCGTAAATCCAATTGTCTTTTCTAGGATCTAAATGTAAACTCGTTTTTAAAAATTCGTTTAAATAGGTTTTTAAAAATTTTATTTCATAGATAAATTCATCGGGAAACGGACTTAAAAAAGAAGGCAGTTGATTTAATCCATAAAACGGATTTCTCTCATAATTCGTCTGAGAAACTATGATTTTTTTGTAGGGATAAGAGCCAATCAAATTAGTGGTAAAATTTACAATTTTGTCAATTACAACTGCTTTTTGAATTGCACTCAATTTATTCTCTTTTAAATCAGTAAATACTTCTGCTGAAGCATTTTTATAACTCAAAAAATTAGTTTTAGACTCAATAATTAAACTAAAATCAGATCTTTTTTCTCCAGATAATTTGTGGATAATAAAACCGTTAGTTTGGTCTGTTTTTAAGGAATTTAAATCAGTTGTAGCAACTAAAAATTCGGGTATTTTTAGATCTATTTCAAAGTCAGAGATTGCATTTGCAATATCATCTAAATTGTTATTATTATATTTTACAAAATGATGATTTTCAAATCGTGCGGGAGTTAGATACCAGTTTTTTAAGTTAAAATTTCCGTTATCGTTGTAGCCGTATTTTGTAAATTTATCACTAGGAATTTTAGTTGTATAGGAAAGATTGAACGTAATTTTCTCATTAGGTAGTAATTGCTCCTTTAATTGTACAACAACATAATCTGGGTTTATTTCCGTTCTTTCCCAGGTTACTATTTGTCTATTAATAGTATTGATAACCAAATTATTTGTACTGCCTCGTTCTTCTTCTTTGGCTAAATGAAAACCTCTATAAAATTCATCTGAAAATCGTCTGGCTAAAGGCGTATTTTTATTTGAATATGCATTATTCCAATCATTCAATACTATAGCAGTGAGCGTATCATTAGATTCATTGAAAAAAGTAATTTCTTGTTCTATATGTAGCGTTTTTGTTTCCGAATTTAGTTCAACAGTCATCTTAGAACGATGCTGTCCGTATTGCTTTACTGAAGCTAATAAAACAAGAATAAAAAAACTGGTTTTGTAAATTGTTTTCAAATAGTTTCAATTAAAAATTATAAATAAATATACTTATTATTAAAGACAAAATGAAAAAAAGTAAAATGAAAAAAAAAAGCTGTTTTTTAGACAGCTTTTAGATTAAAAATTTGGAGATAAATCGTATTTTTTATAAAATTTATCGAGAATGTCAACTACTTCATCCGCAGTATCAACAATTTTAAATAAATTTAAATCTTCACCACTCACGGTAAGTTCTCTTTCCACTAATACTGTTTTGATCCAATCAATTAATCCAGCCCAAAAGCTGGTGCCAACTAATATTATAGGGAATTTTGCAACCTTTTTAGTTTGAATTAAAGTCATCGCTTCAAACAATTCGTCAAGAGTTCCAAAACCTCCAGGCATTACTACAAAACCTTGAGAATATTTTACAAACATCACTTTTCTAACAAAAAAATAATCAAAATTCAAATTCTTGTCGTTGTCAATATAAGGATTGAAATGTTGTTCAAATGGCAATTCAATATTTAATCCTACAGATGTTCCACCACCAAGGTGTGCGCCTTTATTACCTGCTTCCATAATTCCAGGACCACCACCGGTAATAACACCATATCCAGCTTTACTGATTTTATAAGCAATTTTTTCTGCTAACAAATAATTTGGATTTTCAGGTTTCGTTCTGGCAGATCCAAAAATTGTCACGCACGGACCGATGCGCCCCATAGTTTCATAGCCATTTACAAACTCGGCCATAATTTTAAAAATCGCCCAACTATCATTTGTTCTAATCTCGTTCCAAGTTTTTTGCTTTAATTTATCTTGGATTATTCTATCCTCGTCATTGTCAAAATCTTCTAATCTCATCTTCTAAAATATAATTTAATTTGTATTTTTTATTTTCAATAACCACACTATCGACCTTTTTAAGGAGTCCAATCTACTAAAGTAACTCCTTTTTTAAATATTTTGCGGTATAACTCTTTTTATTTTTTGCGACTTCTTCTGGAGTTCCTTTCGCGATAAGTTGGCCTCCGCCTTTACCACCTTCAGGACCAATATCAATAATGTAATCCGCTAGTTTTATGACATCCATATTGTGTTCGATAATCAAAATTGTGTTGCCTTTATCCACCAATTTATTAATCACTTCCATCAATACTCGAATGTCTTCAAAATGCAACCCTGTTGTGGGTTCATCTAGAATATAAAACGTATTTCCAGTATCTTTTTTAGATAATTCTCCCGCTAGTTTGATGCGTTGCGCTTCTCCACCAGAAAGTGTTGTGCTTTGTTGTCCCAATGTAATGTAGCCTAAACCAACATCCTGAATCGTTTTTACTTTTCTGTAAATCTTCGGGATCAATTCAAAAAACGGAACCGCTTCATCTACCGTCATATTCAACACATCAGAAATAGATTTTCCTTTGTAACGAATCTCCAATGTTTCTCTATTAAAACGTTTTCCTTGACAGGTTTCACATTCAACATACACATCAGGTAAAAAGTTCATTTCGATAGTTCGAACTCCAGAACCTTCACAGGTTTCGCAACGTCCTCCTTTTACATTAAAACTAAAACGACCTGCTTTGTAACCCCGAATCATACTTTCTGAAGTCATAGTAAACAGATTTCTGATTTCTGTAAAAACTTCGGTATACGTCGCAGGATTAGAGCGTGGAGTTCTACCAATTGGGCTTTGGTCAATATCAATTACTTTATCGATATGTTCTAATCCCTCAATTTTTTTGTAAGGCTTTGGTTTTTTAACACCATTAAAATAATAGGCGTTCAAAATAGGATAGAGTGTCTCATTGATCAAGGTCGATTTTCCACTTCCAGAAACTCCAGTAACACAAATCATTTTTCCTAAAGGCAACTCTATCGAAACATTTTTTAAGTTATTTCCTGTTGCACCAGTTAATTTTAGGAACTTTCCGTTTCCTTCCCGACGCTTTTTAGGAACCTCAATTTTCATTTCGCCATTCATGTACATTGCTGTAATAGTATGGTGTTTCAAGATTTCTGCAGGCGTTCCTTTGCTGATGATTTCACCACCATATTTTCCTGCTTTTGGTCCAATATCTATGACATAATCAGCACGTTCAATCATATCTTTATCATGTTCTACTACAATAACTGAGTTTCCTATGTCTCTCAATTGTTCTAGAGAATGAATTAGTTTATCGTTATCTCTTTGGTGTAAACCAATACTAGGCTCATCGAGAATGTACAAAACACCAACCAATTGCGAACCAATTTGAGTTGCCAATCGAATGCGTTGTGCTTCGCCACCCGAAAGTGATTTTGAACTTCGGCTTAAAGCCAAATAATCCAAGCCTACGTTCATCAAGAAATTCAATCGGTCTTTAATCTCTTTGATTACTTCAGTAGCGATACGCTTTTGTTTATCAGATAAATGAGAATCTAAATCATGAAACCAAGCCGTTAAATCAGAAATGTCCATATCGCACAATTCGGCTATATTTTTTTCGATTATTTTAAAGAATAATGCCTCTTTTTTCAAACGA
>CBDUEE010000105.1:0-9656 GCA_965366105.1 uncultured Flavobacterium sp.
ATCTTTGCTCGTGTGAATAAGGTGCATTGATTGGATAATTTAAAGGATTTTCTAAAATCTCTACATATTCTGAAGAAGAAATTTATAATTTTATTGCTAGTTTGTCTAAAAATGCTTTTTCTTCTGGAGAAACTTTTCCATCAGTAAGTGCCACACGAACAATTGCTGAAAAATGACCTTTATTTCTTATTTTAAATCCGCTATCAAATAAATCTGAAAATGACATAGTTTTTGTTTTTTAACCCACAAAGATAAATCTATTTTTAAATTTATTGATTTTTAATTTTTTAATTTTTTTTCTTTTGAAAATATCTGTTTTCAGTTCTGTTTATTTGAACATTCAAATCAATCATTTTCAAAATTAATCGTAAGTTTACAACCCTTTATCAACTTAATATATTACTGATGTCAGAATTTTGGATTTACTTTCAAATAGGATTAAAACACGTTTTAGATATTCACGCTTATGATCACGTTTTATTTTTAATAGCACTTGCTGTTCCGTTTTCTTTCAGCGATTGGAAGCGAGTGGTGTTACTCGTAACTCTTTTTACCATAGGACATACGATGGCTTTAATGCTTTCAGTTTTTGGAATAATTGCAATAAAGGTAAATGTTGTCGAGTTGCTCATTCCAATAACTATCATGATTACGGCACTTTTTAATCTTTTTACAGCAGGGAAGTCTAGCAAAAAAGAAAGTATCAATTTGGTATTTTTTATCACGCTCTTTTTTGGAATAATCCACGGTTTGGGATTTTCAAACTATTTTAAGTCTATTTTAGGTGGTAGCGCAAGTTCTAAAGTGTTACCTTTAAGTGAATTTGCATTAGGAATTGAAGCAGCTCAGATTGTGGTAGTTTTTGTAGTTTTAGTGCTTTCCTATATTGTGCAAACTATTTTTAGATTCTCAAAAAGAGACTGGACTTTAGTGATGTCAGCATTTATAATAGGAGTTGTTATACCAATGATTATTGCCAGCGAAATCTGGCACCGATAAATATGAACGAAAAGAAATTAAATAAGTACGACAAAGCATATCTTAGAATTGCTAAAGAATGGAGCCTTTTGTCCTACTGTAAACGCAAGCAAGTTGGCGCAATTATTGTTCGGGATCGCATGATTATTTCGGATGGATATAATGGTACGCCTTCTGGTTTTGAAAATTGCTGTGAAGATGAGGAAGGCCTAACCCGTTGGGATGTTTTGCATGCTGAGGCTAATGCCATATTGAAAGTGGCACGATCCACACAATCTTGTGAAGGCGCTACTTTGTACATTACGCTTTCCCCCTGTAAAGAATGTAGTAAACTGATTCATCAATCTGGAATAAAAAGAGTAGTGTACCACAATGGTTATCGCGATGATTCTGGAATTCAATTTTTGATAAAAGCAGGAATAGAGGTAGAACATATCCCTGTATTAGAAGAATAGATGTAGCGGGAACGTTCCTGTTTATTTAGTAAATAGTACTGTTTTCTATGAAAATAATTAGATATTCAAATGAAATTTAATATTAAATATTTGCCCATTCTTATTTGCGCAACACTCGCTATGGGTGTTGTTTTGGGAGGAATGCTCAATTTTCCTAATACAGCCGATTATTTAGTAAAAAGCAATTCGAAAAGTAAACTCAATAAACTCATCGATTTTATAGATAACGAATATGTAGACGATGTTAACACGGATTCTATTGTAGACCTTACCGTCAATAATATTCTAGCAAAATTAGATCCTCATTCTATTTATATGCCGCCAAGTGAGCAACTTCAAGTGGCAGAAAATATGAAAGGAAATTTCGTAGGGATTGGTGTTAATTTTTATATGTATAAAGATTCCGTTGCTGTAATAAAACCAGTAGCAGATGGCCCTTCGGCAAAAGCAGGAATTGAGTCTGGCGATCGTATTTTATATGCCGATAAAACTAAATTATACGGACGAAAATTGCCTAGCGATAGTTTGTTTTCTAAATTAAAAGGAGCTGTAGGTTCTGATATTGAGCTTACTATTTACAGAAAATCTGAAGGGAAGAAGCTAAAAGTAAAAATTAAAAGAGATGTTATTCCGATAAAAAGTGTTGATGCGGCATTGCTTATAAACGTTACTACCGGATACATCAAAATCAATCGATTTGCCGAAACTACGTATAGCGAGTTTATGACAGGTTTGATGAACCTCAAAAAACAAGGAGCCAAATCGCTTATCATAGATGTTCGTGATAATGGTGGTGGTTATATGGAAGAAGCGATAGCTATTGCTGATGAATTGTTGCCAAACAAACAACTGATCGTTTTTACTAAAAATAAAAAAGGTAATGTAGATAAGACTTTTGCAACCGAAAAAGGAAGTTTTGAAAACGGAAATGTATTTGTTTTAATAAATGAAAATAGCGCATCGGCGAGTGAAATTCTAGCGGGTGCAGTTCAAGATAATGATAGAGGTACAATTGTAGGTCGTCGTTCTTTTGGAAAAGGATTAGTGCAACGTGAAATGGATTTTTCTGATGGGTCGGCAGTGCGTTTAACGATTGCTAGGTATTATACACCAACAGGTCGTTCGATTCAAAAGCCGTATTCAAAAGGAAATGAAGCTTATTTTAAAGAAGCTGAGACTCGTTTTGCAAATGGGGAACTGTATGAAAAAGATAGTATTAAAATTTCGAATACTGTGAAATTTAAAACCAAAAAAGGTAAAATTGTATATGGTGGAGGCGGAATTGTTCCAGATATTTTTGTGCCACTTGAGGTAGAACATGGAAACGAAGGTGCTGCTTATTTATTGCAATCTGGAATTGTTGGAAATTTTGTATTCGAACAATTAGATAAAGACAGACGTGGTTTTAAAGGATTGACTTTTGAACAGTTTCAAATAAAAATGAATGAGTCAGAGGTGTATTTCAATGCTTTTCAGAAATTTATTTTTGGTAACGGATTAGATTTAAGTTTTGGAAAAAGCAAGCCAGTGGTAAAACGATACCTTGTAGCTGAATTTGCAAGACAACTCTATGGTGAGAAATATTATTATGAAATTGTATTGAAAGAAGATGCGATGATTAAAGCAATTTTAAAGTAAAATTCAACAATAGTTATTTCGTAACTAAGATCAAAAAGTTATTTAATACTGTCGTGAGCATGAGTTTGTACACCACCATTCCAAAAAGTAAGAATATCTGTTGCCACGGCTGCGCCACTTCCGGCCGCGATTGCGAGTTGGCTTCTCCAGCCTGCTAAAGTTCCAATTACATAAATACCTTCGGCGACTTTATGATCCTCATTTTTGAGTTGGATTCTTTGTTTTTCTGGTAGTGATTTTTTGTGAGGTTCCACATACTGCATCAACCCATCAATCGCAAATGTATTTGCTGCTCCAATACCAATAACAATCATTCTAGTGCTGTAGTTTGATTTATTTGTTATAACGGTAAAATTCGGAAATTCCCCTTCGATTTTCAGCACTTTTTCGTTAGGTATTTGCAGAATGTGAGGATGAGTTGCTGAAAGTTGCTCCGTGCTTTCTTTTAATAAATCGGAGCCTAGTTTCCCGCTCGGAATTCCGTAAGCATTGTTGAATAATGCTTCTTGAAGTGAAGAAGTTTTTTGATGGGTAAAAACGCCTATTTTTTTATCAGAAACAAAAGGTTTGTTTTTTGCTGAGCCCAAAACAAGCGAACATGACATTCCAGAAACGCCACCTCCAATTATTAAAACATCAAACATAAGGGTTTATTTTCCGTTGGTTTTTTCTTCAATTCTTTTTGAAATTTTAAAAATCAAAAGTATCATAACCGCACAAAAAGAAGCTGCAATGCCAATAAATGCAACAACACTATCTCCTTGAAATGGATTTCTAAAATCAAGTAAAGTAACATTAAATAGAATTAGAGCAATTGCTAAAAATACCAGTATGTTAATAAAAATTTTCATAATATGTTGTTATTTTAAAAGTATCAAGTAGATGATTTTATACTCAAATGAAATTTTTTGAGAATCTAATTTGTTTTATTATTGGGTCTCAAGGGCGTAAATTTAGGTAAATTTATTTTAGACAAACAAACCTTTAACATTCGCAGCGAATAATTTAACAGCAATAGCCAGAAGTACTACTCCAAAAGTCTTTCTTATGACTCCAAGTCCATTTTTCCCTAGCATTCTTTCAATTTTTGATGACGATTTTAGAACAACATAAACTAAAATTACATTTAGAATAATAGCAATAATAATATTTACTGTGTAAAATTGTGAACGCAAAGAAAGTAAGGTCGTCATGGTTCCTGCTCCAGCAATTAGAGGAAAGGCAAGTGGAACAATTGAGGCGGAACTAGCTTCTTCGTCACGATAAATGCGAATGCCTAAAATCATCTCAAGAGCCAAAAAGAATAATACAAACGAACCTGCTACGGCAAATGAATTCACATCAATTCCTATTAATTTCAAAAGTTCGTCCCCTACAAATAAGAAGGTAATCATGATTACCCCAGAAACAATAGACGCTTTTTCAGATTCTATATGTCCAAATTTTGCTCGTAATCCGATGATAATTGGTATGGAACCTATAATGTCAATTACTGCAAAGAGAACCATTCCTACGGTTATAATTTCCTTAATGTCTAATCCTAGCATGGGCTTTTTTTCCTGCAAAGTTACTCTTTTTGATTAAGTATCAAATTAATATCACTAGCAACAACCACTCTATTTGTGAAATTTTGCTTGTTTTAGAATTATTATCTCGTTGATTAATTTTTTGCGAATATTCTGAACTCGTTTTTGAAGTGTGATTATTGCTTTCAGATGGACAAAAAGTAAAGTTTTATGATAAAATTTGCGAATTAAATTTTTTAGTAGTAGACACATGTTGGTCTTGTTAAAGTTGATTTTTAAATCTTAAGTTATAGGATTCTTAATTACCTTTGCACTTAATTATATAAGTACTACAAAGTAATGTTTCAATTAGGAAAAACCATAGTTTCAGAGGATTTACTCGAAAAAGATTTTGTTTGTAATTTAACGGCTTGTAAAGGCGCTTGCTGTGTTGACGGTGATGCTGGAGCCCCTTTGAGTTTAGAGGAAACAAAGATTCTAGAAACCATTTATCCTAAAGTAAAACCGTTTTTGCGTAAAGCTGGAATTGATGCTATCGAAGAGCAAGGAACTTGGGTAACCGGTGTAGATGGTGAACTTGAAACGCCGCTAATTGACGGTAAAGATTGTGCTTATGTAATGTTTGATGGTAAAACTGCGCTATGTGGTATTGAGCAAGCCTACAATCAAGGAATCATCGACTGGAAAAAACCGGTGTCTTGTCATTTATATCCCGTTCGAGTGAAAGACTTTACAGAGTTTGCCGCAGTTAATTATGATAAGTGGGATATATGTGATCCAGCTTGTTCTCTAGGTCAGGAATTAGAAGTTCCTGTCTATAAGTTTGTCAAAGAAGCACTAATTCGGAAATTCGGTGAAGACTGGTATATGGAATTGGAGCAAGTAGCTGAAGACTTAAAAAACCAAAAATAAAAATAAACTTTACTTTCTTGTTTTGTTTTCTAAACCCTATGTTTTACGGTGCTTTAGCGTTTTTTAACGTTTGTAATCCACTGTAATGCAGTATTTTGTAATAAATCGCAAAATCACATCTATTTCTTTCCTTTGTTAAAAACTAGGAGAGATTGTGGATAAGTTTGGCTTTTTATTACCGCAATATTTCACAACCTTTGTAAAGCTGAAAAAGCTACAAAATTCATTAAACGCATAAAAAAATAAACAATCACAATGACACAACTAGAGCCAATCTTACAAGAGAATAAAAATCGTTTCGTAATTTTCCCTATCAAACATCATGATATTTGGGAGTTTTATAAATCAATGGAGGCTAGTTTCTGGACGGCGGAGGAAATTGATTTGTCTCAGGATTTAAACGACTGGAATAATAAGTTGAATGATGATGAAAGGTATTTCATAAAACATATTCTTGCGTTTTTTGCTGCTTCTGACGGAATTGTAAATGAGAATTTAGCGGAAAACTTCGTAAATGAAGTGCAGTATGCTGAAGCTAAATTTTTCTATGGTTTCCAAATCATGATGGAGAATATCCATAGTGAAACCTATTCTTTGTTAATTGACACTTACGTGAAAGATGAAGCGGAGAAAGATGATTTATTCAATGCTTTAGAAGTTTTTCCAGCGATTAGAAAAAAAGCAGACTGGGCTTTAAAATGGATTGAGTCTGATTCTTTTGCTGAAAGATTGATTGCATTTGCTGCCGTAGAAGGAATTTTCTTTTCAGGAGCATTCTGTTCTATTTTCTGGTTGAAAAAACGTGGATTGATGCCAGGTTTGACATTCTCTAACGAATTAATTTCTCGTGACGAAGGTGTTCACTGTGACTTTGCAGTGCATTTGCACAACCACCACTTAATTAATAAAGTTCCAAAAGAAAGAATTAGAAGCATCATTGTTGATGCTTTGAATATTGAAAGAGAATTTATCACAGAATCACTTCCTGCAAGTTTAATAGGAATGAATGCGGTATTGATGACTCAATATTTAGAGTTTGTTGCCGATAGATTGTTAGTGGAACTTGGTTGTGATAGAGAATACAATACTTCAAACCCATTTGATTTTATGGACATGATTTCGCTTCAAGGAAAAACAAACTTCTTTGAAAAGAAAGTTGCTGAATATCAAAAATCGGGTGTGATGAACACTGATGTTGATGCTCAAAAAATATCTTTTGACGCTGACTTTTAGTCGATAGCCACAAAGACGCTAAGCCGCAAAGAAAAGAATTGTGTTTTTCTACATTTTTTAGAGTTAAAACAGTCATTTCCTAAGGTTAAATCTTGATTTTAGACTGAATTTCTCCCTGCTACTGAAGCTTTAGCCCAGATAGCAGTGGAAATCCTTTATCTTTTTTTAAGTAAAAAAAGATAAAGATTGCAACGGATAGCTGGAAATAGCTCCAAAAAAAAATGAGGATAAGATGTACTGTGATATTGCTTCTTTCCTCGCAATAATTTACAAACAAACAAAAATAGCAAAGGGATTTGTTGTTTTAAAAAAACAAAAAAAAATTATGTACGTAGTAAAAAGAGACGGTCGCAAAGAGCCTGTAATGTTTGACAAAATCACAGATAGAATTAAAAAACTATGCTATGGTTTGAATGATTTGGTAGATGCTGTAAAAGTAGCTATGCGAGTGATTGAAGGACTTTATGACGGAGTTTCTACGTCGGAATTAGATAATTTAGCTGCCGAAACTGCGGCTTCAATGACGATTGCGCATCCTGATTATGCACAATTAGCTGCGAGAATCGCGATTTCAAATTTGCATTCGAATACCAAAAAAGCTTTCTCGGAAACTATGAACGATATGTTTCATTATGTGAATCCAAGAAATGGTCAAGAAGCTCCTTTATTATCAGAGGAAGTGCATAAAGTGATTATGGATAATGCGGAATTTTTAGATTCGCATATTATATACAATAGAGATTTCAACTACGATTATTTTGGTTTTAAAACACTAGAGCGTTCGTATTTGCTTAAAATAAATGGTAAAATTGTAGAGCGTCCGCAACACATGTTGATGCGTGTATCGGTTGGAATTCACTTAGGTGATTTGGATTCAGTGATTGAAACTTACGACTTAATGTCTAAAAAATTCTTCACACACGCTACACCAACATTGTTCAACGCAGGAACTCCAAAACCTCAAATGTCTTCTTGCTTTCTTTTAGCAATGCAAGATGATAGTATTGACGGAATTTACGATACGTTGAAACAAACCGCTAAAATCTCGCAATCAGCGGGTGGCGTTGGTTTGTCTATTCACAACGTTCGTGCAACTGGATCTTACATTCGTGGAACCAACGGAACTTCAAACGGGATTGTTCCTATGTTGAGAGTTTTTAATGACACGGCAAGATATGTAGATCAAGGTGGTGGAAAACGTAAAGGTAGTTTTGCGATTTACATCGAAACTTGGCATGCTGATATTTTCGAATTCTTAGATTTGAAAAAGAATACTGGAAAAGAAGAAATGCGTGCTAGAGATTTATTCTTCGCGATGTGGACTTCTGATTTATTCATGAAACGTGTACAAGAAGATAGTTATTGGACGTTGATGTGTCCTAATGAATGTCCAGGTTTGTATGATGTTTATGGTGACGAATTTGAAGCCATGTACATCGGTTATGAAAAAGCGGGTAAAGGTAGAAAAACCATTAAAGCGCATGAATTGTGGGAGAAAATTCTAGAATCGCAAATCGAAACTGGAACGCCATACATGTTGTATAAAGATGCAGTCAACAGAAAATCGAATCAGAAAAATCTAGGTACTATTCGTTCATCGAATTTGTGTACAGAGATTATGGAGTTTACTTCTAAAGACGAAATCGCGGTTTGTAACTTAGCTTCTCTTTCGTTACCAATGTTTGTAGATGGTAAGAAATTCGACCACGACATGTTGTACACGGTGACGAAACGTGTGACAAGAAACTTAAATAAAGTAATTGATAGAAATTATTATCCTGTAATTGAAGGAGAAAATTCTAATAAACGCCACAGACCTATTGGTCTTGGAGTACAAGGATTAGCAGATGCATTTATTATGTTGCGTTTGCCTTTTACCTCTGACGAAGCTAAAAAGCTAAATCAAGAAATTTTTGAAACGCTTTATTTTGCTGCTGTACCCGCTTCTATGGAAATGGCAAAAGAAGAAGGACCGTATTCTACTTTCGCAGGATCGCCAATGTCTCAAGGAGAATTCCAGTACAATATGTGGGGAATGAAAGATGAGGATTTGTCAGGTCGTTGGGATTGGGCTTCTTTAAGAAAAGAAGTGATGGAACACGGTGTGCGTAACTCATTATTAGTAGCGCCTATGCCAACAGCTTCAACGTCTCAAATCTTGGGTAACAACGAAGCATTTGAACCTTATACTTCTAACGTATATACACGAAGAGTACTTTCGGGTGAGTTTATCGTGGTAAACAAGCATTTATTGCATGATTTAGTAGAGCGTGGCTTGTGGAACGAAACTTTGAAACAAGAATTAATGCGTAATAATGGATCGGTTCAAGATTTGAATATTCCGCAAGATTTGAAAGAATTGTACAAAACAGTTTGGGAAATGTCAATGAAAGATATTATTGATATGTCACGTCAACGTGGGTATTTTGTAGATCAATCACAATCATTGAACTTGTTTATGCAAAACGCCAATTACTCTAAATTGACTTCTATGCATTTCTATGCTTGGCAATCTGGATTGAAAACAGGAATGTATTATTTAAGAACAAAAGCAGCTGTTGATGCGATTAAATTTACATTAAACAACGATAAAAAAGCAGAACCAATCGAAGTAGAAGCTAAACCGATACAAGTAGCGGTTCCTGCTGCTCAAGTAGAAATGAGCTCAGAAGAATACAGAACCATGATCGAAATGGCCAGAAATTCTGATCCAGACGATTGCGAAATGTGTGGATCTTAATTTCACACTTATCAAGAACGACGATTTTATATTTTTAAAAAACCGCCGTTCTCCTTTTTGTGAGGAGAATGGCTTTTTTTTTGAGGAGCTATTTCCTGCTATGCATTACAATCTTTTTCGCCGAACACCGGCAAAAAAGGATTTTCACTGCTATCAGGGCTAGGAGAATACTGC
>CBDUEE010000106.1:0-9631 GCA_965366105.1 uncultured Flavobacterium sp.
CTAAATCGTAACGATCAAATTTTAAGAATTTAAAATAAATAGAAAAGCTCCAAGAATTAATTTTTTAGGAGCTTTTTTATTTATTAATTTTAGTTTCATTTACTAAGTGTATTGGTAGATGTTAGTATCAATTTTTTATAACCTTTAGATAAAATTCAAATCGAATGTCAAAACATATAAATTTATTTGCACTATTTATTCTTGTAATTAGTATTTTTTGTTCGTGCAATAAAAATCATTCTCTTGAAAATCAATCGATCAATGCTACTTTTGATAAATCAAATTTAGTGTCAAAACAACAGAAGATAGAGACAGATACTAAAACACAACTTAAAGGAGATTTTGATTTTTTGCCAACTACAACTACTAACCAAATTGTGAAACATACCTATTATACTTTATCCTATAATGAAAAACATGAACAAGCGGAATGGGTAGCGTACGAATTAAAGAAATCTTATGTGGAGAATAAACGCTTTCAAAGACCCTTTTTTTTCCAAGATTCTAAAGTGACAACTGGTTCAGCTAATTGGAAAAATTATAAAAATTCAGGATACGATAAAGGCCATTTGTGTCCAGCAGGCGACATGAGTTTTGACATAGATGCTTATAATGATACTTTTTTGACATCTAATATTTCTCCTCAAAATCATAATTTTAATGAGGGAGTTTGGAACAGATTAGAACAAAAGGTTCGTTATTGGGCTGTAAAATATAATAGTGTTTATGTAATTACTGGCGGAGTTTTGCAAAATTCATTAGAGTCTATTGGCAGAGAAAACGTTTCAGTTCCTAAATATTTTTATAAAATCTTGTTGGTAAATTCTGGAAATGAAATTAAAATGATTGCTTTTTTGGTGCCAAATCAAATAAGCGACAAACCATTATATGATTTTGTAGTTACGGTTGATCGTATCGAAGAGATGACCGGAATAGATTTCTTCCCTAAATTAGAGGATAAAACAGAGGAGAAATTAGAAAGCAGTAATGCTTACAAGTCTTGGAGTTTTGATTAAGGTTTGATTTCTGGATATTATTTTACCATTCATTTACTTTATTAGCATCCATTTTTATGAATATAAAAAGCAGTATAGTAAAACCCCAAAGGCCAGAACCTCCATAAGAAAAGAAAGGAAGTGGGACTCCAATTGTTGGAAATATACCAACAACCATTGCAATATTTACAAAGAAGTGAGTAAATAAAATTCCAGCAACACAATATCCATAGACTCGACTAAATTTTGTCTTTTGCCTTTCGGCCAAATAGATTATTCTTAGAAATAAACTTGCAAAAAGCGCAATAACAACCACAGAACCAGCAAAACCCCATTCTTCACCTACTGTTGTAAATATATAATCGGTGTGTTGTTCAGGTACAAAACCACCTTTAGTTTGGGTACCTTCAAGAAATCCTTTGCCTAACCAACCCCCAGACCCAATAGCAATTTCTGATTGATTGGTGTTGTATCCAATTCCTTTCATATCTACTGTTTTTCCTAGAAGTATGTTAAAACGATCTCTGTGATGTTGTTTAAATACATTGTCAAAAACATAATCTACAGAAAGAACAAATCCGGAAATTAATACAAAAAGAATAGTGCTTAAAATGATATTTCTATCCGCTAGCCTAGATTTTAAGTGAACAATAACAATAACTGCTAATCCGATAAGAATTACATATTGTGGTTCTAACACCAGTGTTAGTACAAATAAAAGGATGGTTATAAAACCTGTCCATACGTACCATGCAGGAAGACCTTCTCGGTATAAAACAATAATAAATATACTATAAATCAAGGCACTTCCAGGATCAGGCTGAGGCAAAATCAGTAATACAGGTAAGATAATTATAGCAAGTGCCTGCCACTGTCGATTTACGTCCTTTAGATTAATTTGGGTGTCACTTAAATATTTAGCCAAAGCTAAAGCTGTTGCAGCTTTAGCAAATTCAGAGGGTTGTATTGTAAAGCTTCCTATGGCATACCAACACCGTTGTCCTGCAATGGTTTTGCCAAATAAAAATAAACCGGCCAATGATAATAACGAAATTCCGAAAATAATACTAGCGTATTTTTCATAAAATTTTCCATCAACTGAAAGAATTATAAAAATTAATGGAATTGTTAATATAATAAAAATCAACTGCTTTTGATAAGTATCTTCCATAGACGATAAGGAAGAGGAATAGATATTTAACCAGCCTAAAATAACCAATAACGTATAAATTATTATACTTATCCAATCAATATTATTTGATACACTTTGGTTTTTCATCTGAATTATATAACTTGTTTTATCTCTTTAGTAGAATCAATTTTTACTTTTACAATAGGAATTATTACTTTCTTTTTTAGAATTGAATCACTTATTCTCATTTGTCTTTTTACAACTTCAGAAAGCCCACCCAATTTGGCGTATTCGCTTTGAAGACTAGTTGCCAAAATTCTTTTCTCTAAATCCATTCTTGTAATTTTTTGACGAAGGTATTTCTCAATCATCAAACTAGCAATTGGCCCAGCTATTGTAGCTCCAAATCCTCCATTTTCAACCATCACGGCGATGGCAATTTTTGGATTGTCTTTTGGAGCGAAAGCTACAAATATGGAGTGGTCTTTTAATTGTACTCTTTTGCCTCCAATTTTCGCAAAATTTTCTGCAGTACCCGTTTTACCACAAATGTCTATTCCTTCTACTCTAAGTGCTTTAGCTGTACCTACGTTAAAAACGTCGGCAAGACCGCTTATAATTGGCTTAAAATGTTTTTTATCGATGGTCGTTACATGTTTTGTTGTGAACTTTTCATCGATCTTATGTTCTTCTATTTTTTTGATAATATGAGGCGTGTAATAATAACCTTCATTCGCAATTGTCGCCATCATATTTGCTAGCTGAATTGGAGTCATCACAATTTCTCCTTGTCCAATAGCATTAGAAACGATAGTGGTACTTCTCCAGCCACCATTAGGATAGATTTTTTTATACGTTTTGGAATCTGGGATTTTTCCTCTTTTACCTGTTGGTAAATCATACCCCATAAATTGACCTAAACCAAAGCTTTTTACGTGGTTACTCCAAATATCTACCGCTTTTGCTGGATTATTGTATTTGTTTATTGTAAGCATAAAGGTTTGTGCAAAATAAGTATTACACGAATTGTAAATCCCGTTATGCAATTGTTGGGCAGGAGGGTGCGCGTGACATTTCATAAATCTACCTCTTCCATAACTAAATCCATGGTTACAATAGAAAGTTGTTTGTTCATTAATTACGCCTTCCTGCAGTCCAATAAGTCCAGTTAAAATTTTGAATGGCGAACCTGGAGGATATTCAGCTAGTAATCCTCTGTCATAAAGTGGTTTTGCAATAGAGTCACGATATAACTCGGTATAGTTTTTAGATCGTTGTCTTCCTACTAATATTCCAGGATCATAAGATGGTGCTGTTACTAGTGCTAATATTTCACCTGAACTAGGTTCAATAGCAACAATTCCACCTCTTTTATTAATCATTAATTCCTCTCCATATTTTTGCAATTCAGCATCTATCGAAAGATTAATGTCTTCACCTTGAACGGCAATAGTATCGTATTTACCGTCTTTGTATGAACCAATTTCCCGGTTGTATTTGTCTTTTTGAAAATATTTAATTCCTTTCACACCTCGTAAAAGGTTTTCGTAACTTTCTTCTACTCCTTGTTTTCCTATCAAATCACCACTATTGTAATAAGGATTTTTTGCGACTAATTTTTCATTCACCTGAGTAATGAATCCAAAAATGTTAGCACCAAAACCCACTTCATAATCGCGAAGTGAACGTTTCTGAAAATAAAAACCTTCGTATTTCCGTATTTTTTCTTGAAAAGCGGCAAATTCATTTTTGTTTAATTGAGACAAAAAAACAGAGGGTAATCGAGGGCTGTATACTTTAGCCTTTTCAATTTTTTTAATAAAATCCTCTTTACTTATGTTCAATAATTGACAAAATTCTAATGTATCTGTTTTTTTTACCTCTCGAGGTATTACCATGATATCATAAGAAGCTTGATTAGCTACCAATAGCTTTCCTTTTCGGTCATATATATAGCCTCTCTCTGGATATTCGTACTTTTTTTTAATAGCATTGTTTTCAGACTTTAATTTTAAAGTATCATCAACAACCTGTAAATAAAAAATCCGTATCACAAGCAAAGAAGTCGCAATTATAATTAAAGAAGGCAACAAGACTTTTCTCATCTTTTGTTTGGCTTAATAAGATATATGATAATGATACAAATTAGGATTGTGAACGCCGTGCTTAACAATGTTGTTATTAAAGTGTCTACTATGTACGTCAACTGGAATGCTTCTAATAAAAATAAGGTGAAATGATGAATAACTACTGACAATAGTATAAACGAAAACCGTTGCGGTGTTAGAACATCGTTAAGCTTAATGGTCTGATATTCATAACTTAAGCCAAAAGCAAATTTAAAAATAGAAGGTCTAAAATAGGCCAAAACTAAACAGGCTGTTGCATGAGTTCCTCCAGAATTGCTAAACAAATCCATAATAATTCCAAGTAGAAAACTGGCTGCAATCAAACCGGATTTATTGCCATTTACAGGATAAAGTATTATGAATAGAATGTAAGGAAATGGACTGATATAGCCCAAAAAATTCATATTGTTGAATATAATAATCTGAAGAGCTAATAAAAGTATAAATCGGGAAATGTTGACAAACAAGGTACTATTCATCTTTTTCTCTTTTTTCTAAATTAGTAACTTCTTCACGATCTTTACTTTTGATGATATAAACATGCCCTAAATTGGTCATGTCATTAAAAAGCTTTACATCTAAGGTATAATAGTTAGTTTGTGTGTCTCTGTAAATTTTTGCTATAGTTCCAATATTAATGTTTTCTGGAAAAATAACAGACTGTCCTCCGGTAACAATTGTATCGCCAATCTTTATTAAAGCTAATCTTGGTAAATCCGTTAATTGAACAAAACCAGTACTTTTTCCGTTCCAATTTAGGGAACCAAAATGATTGGATTTTTTAATTTTAGCATTAATTTGAGTTCTTTTGTTCAGAATACTAATTACCGTTGCGTATCTTGGAGAGGTGTTTTCTATAATTCCTACGATTCCCAAGCTGTTAATAACACCCATATCTGGTTTTACACCATCTAATTCGCCTGAATTTAATGTCAGGTAATTTTCATAGACATTATAGGAATTGTGGATTACTTTTGAAACAATTATATCTTTTAACTTAACTCCTTTTATACTGTCTAAAATTTTTGCAGTAGCTGTATCTTTAGTGTTAAAGAGAAGACTTTTTAATTTCGCATTTTCAAGTGCTAAAGCATCATTTTGAGTTTTTAAATATAAATACTCATTAAGATTGTTTACTTTTTCATATACACCACCGCTTAAAAAGTTTGCAGAACTTATTATTTTGCTTCTATGAAAAGAGTGGGATTGAATCGTAAGGGATAATGATATGCCTATAAGCAGCAAAAACAGTATTTTGCTACTGTTTTTAAAAATAAAATTAAATATTTGCTGCATTGTTTAAAATTGAATATTTAAAATTGAATTCTAAATTTCAAATGATCAGCTTTTGATAATTCGAAATTTAGAATTTTTTATTTTTATGTTATTTTATAAGGATACTTTTAAATTTGTTTACATTTTTAAGTGCCATTCCTGTTCCTCTAACAACTGCTCTTAAAGGATCTTCTGCAATGTAAACGGGTAAATCTGTTTTTTGCGAAATTCTTTTATCAAGTCCTCTTAACATAGATCCTCCACCGGCAAGATAAATACCTGTATTGTAAATATCAGCAGCTAATTCTGGTGGCGTTTGTGATAAGGTTTCCATTACAGCATCTTCGATACGTTGAATGGATTTGTCTAATGCTTTTGCAATTTCTCTATACGAAACTTCAACTTGTTTTGGTTTACCAGTAAGTAAATCTCTACCTTGTACAGACATGTCTTCAGGAGGAGTTTCTAGATCTTCTATAGCAGCACCAATTTGAATTTTTATTTTCTCAGCAGTACTTTCTCCAACAAAAAGGTTGTGTTGTGTACGCATGTAGTAAACAATATCATTTGTAAATACATCACCAGCGATTTTTACTGATTTGTCACAAACAATTCCACCCAAAGCAATTACTGCAATTTCAGTTGTTCCACCACCTATATCAACAATCATGTTTCCTTTAGGTTGCATAATGTCAATACCGATACCTATAGCCGCAGCCATTGGTTCGTGTATCAAATATACTTCTTTACCATTTACTCTCTCACAAGATTCTTTTACAGCTCTCATCTCCACTTCAGTAATACCTGAAGGGATACAAACTATCATCCTTAATGCGGGAGTAAACATTCTTTTCTTCAAGGCTGGTATGCTTTTGATAAACATACTAATCATTTTTTCTGAAGCGTCAAAGTCAGCAATTACACCATCTTTCAAAGGCCTTATGGTCTTAATGTTTTCATGTGTTTTACCTTGCATCATGTTGGCTTCTTTACCAACAGCAATGATTTTACCCGAAACCCTATCCCTAGCGACTATGGATGGGCTGTCAATTACAACTTTATCATTATGTATGATTAAAGTATTAGCGGTACCAAGGTCTATCGCAATATCCTCGGTCATGAAATCAAAAAATCCCATAAGTTTTTTAAGGGTTAAAATTTATAATAAATAATAGGATGCAAAGTTAAACAAATTAATGTTTGAAATGACGTGTTCCAGTAAATACCATTGCAACTTTATTTTCATTACAATAATTAATACTTAATTCGTCTTTTATTGATCCTCCTGGCTGAATTACAGCAGTAATTCCTGCATTTTTAGCTATTTCCACGCAATCGGGAAAAGGAAAAAAAGCATCACTTGCCATAGAAGCACCCTGTAAGTCAAATCCAAAATTCTTTGCTTTTTCGATGGCTTGAAGCAAGGCATCAACTCTTGAAGTTTGTCCAGTTCCAGATGCAATAAGAGTTCCATTTTTAGCAAAAACAATCGTATTCGATTTCGTGTTTTTACAAATTTTAGAAGCAAATATTAAATCTTTAATTTCTTCTTCTGAAGGAGTTGTTATTGTAACGGTTCTTAATGCTTCTTTATTGTCTGTGATGTTATTTCTTTCTTGAATTAAAAGTCCGTTAAGGCAAGTTCTTACTTGCTTGTTAGGTAGTTCAACATTGTTTTGGATTAAGATAATTCTATTTTTCTTCTCTTGTAAAATGTTTTTAGCTTCTTCATCATATTCAGGAGCAATAACTACTTCACAAAATAATTTGTTTATTTCTGTAGCAGTTGCAAAATCTATTTTAGTATTCGAAATTAAAACACCTCCAAAAGCTGAAGTTGGATCACAAGCTAATGCAACGTTATACGCTTCGCTAATAGTAGTTCTTGTTGCCAAACCGCAAGCATTGTTGTGTTTTAAAATAGCAAATGTTGGTCCGTCATTTTTAAATTCATTGATCAAATTCACCGCAGCATCTACGTCTAATAAATTGTTGTAAGACAATTCTTTTCCGTGGATTTTTTTAAACATAGCCTCAAAATCACCAAAGAAAAAACCTTTCTGATGTGGATTTTCTCCATATCTTAAAACTTGTCCATCGGCTATACTTTCTTTATAGATGGTTTCGTCTGTATTAAAGTAATTAAATATTGCTCCATCATAATGTGAAGAAACATGAAATGCTTTTGTAGCCAATAATTTTCTGTTTTCTAATGTTGTAGCACCATTTTGAGTTGTAATTAAATCCAACAGTAAAGCATATTGATCAACTGAAGATACAATTACGGTATCCTTAAAGTTTTTTGCTGCAGCACGAATCAATGAAATTCCACCAATATCAATTTTTTCAATTATATCGGCTTCACTAGCTCCTGATGCTACTGTTTTTTCAAAAGGATATAAGTCAACGATAACTAAATCAATTTGTGGAATGTTAAACTCTTGCATTTGTTGTACATCGCTTTCATTATCTTGGCGGTTTAATATTCCTCCAAAAACTTTAGGATGTAATGTTTTAACTCTACCGCCTAAAATAGAAGGGTAAGAAGTTACATCTTCAACAGGAATAACAGGAATTCCTAAGTTTTTTATAAAATCCTCTGTCCCACCAGTAGAATAAAGTGTAACATTTTGACTGTTTAGTTGTCTTACTATAGGTTCTAATCCTTCTTTAGAAAATACAGAGATTAATGCTGATTGAATTGTTTTAGTCGTGCTCATTATGTAGTTATAGTTATAAAGTGCAAAAATAGTTTTTTAATGTGAAAATAAAGACATTTGAAAACGAGATAATTATAATTTTTGTAGCTATTTCATTGTGAGATACAAAATAATAGTATTATACTTTAACGAATCGATTTTTGATTAGGATTTTGATTAATATTTATGGAATTTTACTTTAACACAAAACAGATTGTATGCTAGTTTATTTTCGATTATTAATAGAGAGTTTTGGTTTTGCAATGAATGCGTTGAAAAATAATAAGTTACGAACGTTACTTTCTTTATTAGGAGTTACAATTGGAATTTTTTCAATTATAGCAGTACTTGCAGCAGTAGATTCATTAGATAGAAAAATCACCAAAGATTTAAGCAGTTTAGATAAAAATACCATTTATTTAATGAAATTTTCTTTTGGACCTTCTGAAATTCCCCAATGGAAAAGGGAGCAGTTCCCTAATGTAAAGTATGATGAATATACGTATATGAAAGGAGCTATGACTAATACTGATGAAATGGCTTATCAAATATTCACCAGAAGAGAAGCAATAAAATATGATTCTAAAACCGTTAGTGATGTAAAAATTATTCCAGTTTCTCATGAATTTATTGATATTCAAGGTTTAGAATTCGAAAAAGGACGATTTTATAATGAATCAGAAGCAAATTCAGGAGCTACAGTTATTGTCTTAGGTGATGAAATTGCTAAATCTTTATTTGATGATTTTGATCCTATTGGCAAAAATGTTCGTTTGTATGGAAAACGTTTTACTGTAATAGGTATTCTTAAAAAAGAAGGTTCGGGCTTATTTGGCGATAGTAATGATACGGCTGCTTATATTCCGGTAAACTTTGTTCGTCAATTGTATGGAGATAATAATAATTCTTTAACGAATGTTATTATTTTTAAACCAGAAAAAGGAGTAGATATGGAAGCCTATAAAGGAGAAATGTCTCAAAAGTTAAGAAGTTTTAGAGGTTTGAAAGCTGGAGAGATCGACAATTTTTTTATAAATGTATTTTCGGGTTTCACAGATCTTATTGATGGGATTTTAGGACAAATGAATGTAGTAGGATGGATTATTAGTGGTTTTTCACTTCTTGTGGGTGGTTTTGGTATTGCTAATATTATGTTTGTTTCTGTAAAGGAGCGAACCAATCTAATTGGAATTCAAAAATCATTAGGGGCCAAAAATAGGTTTATATTATTTCAATTTTTGTTTGAAGCGGTTATATTATCCGTAATAGGTGGAATTATTGGGCTTTTATTGGTATGGATTATTTCTTTAATTCTAACCAATGTGCTTGATTTTGAATTTGTTTTAGGTATGGGAAATGTTGTACTCGGAACTGGATTGGCGGCTGCCATTGGATTAATAT
>CBDUEE010000107.1:0-9526 GCA_965366105.1 uncultured Flavobacterium sp.
TGTCTTGTAGCTTAATGCGTCCATAATATTATTTTAATTAAACATTCCATCCCCATAAAGGGGTTGCAAAAGTACAATTAATTATTTTAAATGCAAATACCTTAAATGATTATTTTTTGCTTGTTTTAGTGCTGATTATCAAATGTATATTTAAAATTAGTTTCTGTCTGTAATTTTTGGTTTGCTGTTTGACAGATGAAGTGAGATTGATTATTGATTATTTTTTTTAACTTATTGAGAATTTCTCATTCTTTAGAGACATATTCTATATTTTAAAAGCTATTTTTGTTTATTATATAATTATTATTCTAATTATTTCTAAATCGAGCCTTTTTACATGTTATCAATTATAATAAATTTTTCTTTATGAAAGCTAAAGCTACTTTAAAACAAATCGCAAAAGAACTTAATGTTTCTGTTTCTACAGTTTCAAAAGCGCTTAATGATAGTCCAGAAATTAGTGAGTTAACCAAAGTTAAAATCAAAGAATACGCAAAACTTAAAAATTACAAACCTAATATTATTGGTCTAAATCTTAAAAACAGGAAAACAAAAACGATTGGAGTTATTATTCCTAATATTCTGAATTCTTTTTTCGCTAAGGTTTTTAGTGGTATCGAGAAAGTGGCTGATGAAAGAGGCTACAACGTAATTATGTGTATTTCTAATGAATCTCTAGATAAAGAAACGCATACGCTAGAAATGCTAAGTAATGGAACTATTGATGGTTTTATTGTTTCCGTTTCTGAAGAAGCTCAAAAAAAGCATGAATACCAGCATTTCTCGTCAATCATAAATGATGGAACTCCAATAGTTATGTTTGATCGAATTGCTGAAGGTGTTGATTGTGATAAAGTAATAGTAGATGATTTTGATTCTGCTTTGAATTCGACGCAACATTTAATCAATTTGGGATGTAAAAATATTGCCTTGTTGTCTTCTGTTGATAATTTAAGTGTTGGTAAATTAAGAGCTGAAGGATATCTAGAAGCGTTGGAAATTAATGGTATTCCTATCAATAAAGATATAATTTTAAGAACTGATTCTGAAGAGGATTTAAATGATAAAATAGAAGGGATTCTGGATAACAATACTATTGACGGAATTTTTGCTTTAGAAGAAACTGACTCGGTTGCCGCATTGAAAATTGGACTAAAAAAAGGTTATAAAATTCCAGAAGAACTTTCTATAAATGGTTTTGCTGATGGGATTCTTGCTTCTAGAAGATTGGCTCCTAGATTAACAACTGTAAGTCAGCATGGAATAGAAATTGGCGAAGTTGCCGCTAAACTACTAATTAATAGATTAGAATCTAAAGAAGAGCATCTTCCTTATGAAACGGTGGTGATTAAGACAAAACTAAAAGAAAGAGAATCCACAAGGAAATTATAAAATGCAAAAATCCATCGATAAGATGGATTTTTTTTTAAAAATTATTATAAAGTTTTTAGGTTGTACTGAATTAAGAAAATTTTTAATTCTAATTAGAAAGTTATTGATTTAATTCTTTTGAAGTTTTAATTTTTTAAATTCCAAATAAGAATAAACAACAGGTATAATATTAATTACTGCTACAATAGAGAGAGATAAGATTACACTCGTTTCTGTTGCAAAAAAATAAGTGCTAAGGATCATAATGCTGCCAACTACCCACAGTTTTCCTGCAAGAATATGTGTTTTTTTCCAAACTATTTCGTTTTCTAATGTCCAATGTGTTCTAATTCCGATAAAATAATTAGGCTTGATGGTTTTAAAATAGTTCCCTAAAAACATAAAAAGGAATCCAATTATTACAAAAAGAAAATTTGGATTTAATTGCTGTTTGATAGAGCTATTTAAAATAATTAATGCTAGTAGCGTCATGAATAAAGAAATAACTAATCGTAAACTTTCCAATTTTCTACCCATGCTTTGTAATTTTTGTTTTGGATCTATTTTTGTAATTATTAAAAACATAAAATAGCCTACACCGCTTAGTATTGAAATTAATAAAATCAGTTCTGATTTTTCACCATAACGATCAATTTCTCCACTCATATTGTAATGCATCGGCACTCGAATAGGTAAGCTATTCCATATGTAGTACAGATAAAAGAATGGGATCAATGCAATTAAGATAAATGGAATTTCTTTTTTTAGGGTTTTCATGTTTTATTTTTTAAAGTTATTAACCATTTTAGGATATTATCTACAATTGTTGTGTTGAGCGAATAAACTACAAACTGTCCTTTTTTTTCGCTAGAGACCAAATCTGCTTGTTTTACTAAATCCAAATGATGAGAAATGCTGGGTTTAGAAATCGAAAAATGTTCGGCAATTTCTCCTGCATTAAGATCTGATTTGCGTAACAATTCTAATATTTCCCGCCGAATTTCGTCGTTCAAAGCTTTGAAAATTACATTCATTTTATTTATATATTTAGAAAAATGTCTAAATATTAAATGATATTTCCTAATTTTATAATAGAACGAATTAAAAATAAAAAGCGAAGTAGTAGTATTTAGTTTAAACTAGAGACTATTACTTCGCTTCCAAAAAAGGTTTGGCTAAATAGGGTAAGATCAATTCAGTATCAATGCGCTTCCAGCCAGTTTTTTCCAATGCCTAAATCGATATCTAACGGCACATCTAGTTTAAAAGCATTTTCCATTTCGTATTTTATCATCGGTTGAATCTTTTCTAATTCGCTATTGTGAACGTCAAACACAAGCTCATCATGTACTTGTAACAGCATCTTTGATTTCCAGTTTTCTGAACTTAATTTTTTATGAATATTAATCATTGCAATTTTAATAATATCTGCTGCGCTTCCTTGAATGGGTGCATTTACTGCATTTCTTTCAGCACCACTTCGTACCACAGCATTTTGAGAATTAATATCTTTTAGATAACGGCGACGTCCTAAAATAGTTTGTACGTAGCCATGGTCTCTTGCAAAATCAATTTGTTCCTGTATGTATGATTTTAACCTCGGATAGGTTTGGTAGTAGGCTTCAATCAGTGCTGCACTTTCACTTCTAGATAAGGAGGTTTGATTGCTTAATCCAAATGCCGACACACCATATATGATTCCAAAGTTTACCGTTTTGGCATGACTACGTTGTTCTCGAGTCACTTCTTCTAATGGCACATTAAAGACTTTAGAAGCGGTTGATTTATGAATATCTTCGTGGTTTTTAAAAGCCTTAATCATGTTTTCCTCACCGCTTAAGGCAGCAATAATTCGCAGTTCTATTTCAGAATAATCCGCAGAAATCAAGTTGTAATTTTCATCACGGGCAACAAATGCTTTTCTAACTTGTTTTCCCCTTTCGGTACGAATTGGAATATTTTGTAAGTTTGGATTGTTAGAACTCAAACGCCCTGTAGCTGCAACGGCTTGCATGTATTCTGTATGAATGCGATTCGTACTTTTATCTACTTGGTTTGGTAAAGCATCTACATAAGTATTTTGTAATTTTATCAGTTGTCGCCAATCTAGAATGTCTTTAATAATAGGATTGTCTGCAGCTAGATAACTCAAGATTTCCTCTCCTGTAGCGTATTGACCTGTTTTGGTCTTTTTTTGTTTAGCTCCGCCAAGTTGTAATTTGCCAAATAAAATATCTCCTAATTGTTTGGGCGAAGCCAAATTGAATCTTTCACCAGCAGTCTCATAAATGTTTTCTTCTAATATTTTAATATCCTCACCAAGTGATTTTGATAGTGATTTTAAGAAATCAACATCCACACGGATACCTTCTTTTTCCATATCGGCTAATACGGTTACTAACGGAATTTCGATTTCTTCAAAAAGCTTTTTAGTATCCGTTTTGTCAAGTTCTAAAGTAAAAAGTTCTTTAAGTTGTAAAGTTATATCAGCATCTTCAACGGCGTATTCCTTGATTTCTTCTACAGAAATATCGCGCATCGATTTTTGGTTTTTACCTTTCTTTCCAATTAAGTCTTCAATTGATTTTGGTGAATATTTTAAATAGGTTTCTGATAAAATATCCATATTATGCCGCATATCTGGATTAATAAGATAATGCGCAATCATGGTGTCAAATAGCTTTCCTTTTACAGTAATATTGTAATTAGAAAGAATTTTTAAATCAAATTTTAAGTTTTGTCCAATTTTCTCAATAGTTTCATTTTCGAAAAAAGGAATAAATTTATCGATTAGCGTTTTTGTTTCTTCTTGACTTTCGGGAAAAGGAACGTAAAATCCTTTTCCTTTCTCCCAAGCAAATGAAATTCCGACTAATTCAGCGTGTAAAGCGTCAAGCCCAGTGGTTTCGGTGTCAAAACAAACCGAAGTTTGGTTTTGTAAATTTTGAAGTAACAATTTAATCCCTAATTCTCCTTGAATAATTTGATAGGAATGTTCCTTGTTTTGTAGGGTATCGTAAAATGAAGTTCGTGTTTCTGACGAATTTTCATCCTCATTTTGCACGGCAAACATGTCAAATTGTTCTACGTTCTTTACTGGATTTTTTTTGTAAAGTCGTGGGTCGGTAGCGTTTTCTTCCTTTTTCTCGGGAGTAGTAGTCGAACTACCAAAAATTTTGTCAAACTGCGCTTGCATTTGTCTAAATTCGAGTTCGTTAAATAACGCGTCTGTTTTTTCTATATTAGGAGTTGATAATTCATAATCAGCTTCATTAAAAACTACTGGGCAATCAATAATTATTGTTGCTAAAGTTTTTGATAAAATCCCTTTATCTCTATTGGCTTCAATGTTTTCTTTCATTTTTCCTTTTAGTTTATCCGTATTGGCTAAAAGGTTTTCCATGGTTCCAAATTCTTTCAAGAGTTTTTTTGCGGTAACTTCTCCAACGCCAGGAAGTCCAGGAATATTATCTGCTGCATCGCCCATCATTCCAAGAAAATCAATTACTTGTTCAGGTCTTTCAATTTCAAATTTTGCCAAAACTTCAGGAACGCCCCAAATTTCTATTCCGTTACCCATTCGGGCTGGCTTGTACATAAAAATATTTTCAGAGACTAATTGTGCAAAATCTTTATCGGGTGTTACCATAAAGACCTTGTAATTTTCTTTTTCAGCTTGTTTGGCAATAGTTCCTATTAGATCGTCTGCTTCATAACCTTTAACTTCAATAATGGGAATATGCATCGCCTTTAAAAGTTCCTGAATGTACGGAATAGCTATTTTTATAGCTTCGGGTGTGGCATCACGATGCGCTTTATATTCAGGAAATATTTCATTTCTCAATTGGCTTCCTCCATTGTCAAACGCTACAGCCAAATGATCTGGTTTTTCTCTTTTTATAACATCCATCAACGAATTCATGAAGCCCATAATGGCTGAAGTATCCATTCCTTTAGAATTGATTCTAGGATTTTTTATAAAAGCGTAATAACCTCTGAAGATTAGTGCGTAAGCATCAAGTAAGAACAAACGTTTTTGTTGTGACATAAATGGTGATTTTTGTAAAGTTTTCAAAAGTACAAAATTGGTTAGATAAAGGCGTGTAGGTTTGAATTATTTCTATTTAAGCGTATAATAGGTTGTAATTTAAATTACATAGAATATATAAATGCTTTATACTTTTTAAGTCAATGAGTATTGCTTTTAAGTGAAAGAAAAAAGCTATAAATAAAAATTAGGATTTAAAATCTGTTCGTTTATGTAAGTTTAAGATTATATTAATAAGATCATAGTGTAGTTCGTCGATAAAATAAGTATTTAAACGATTTATATTTATATTTTTACAAAATGTTTTTAAAACTAATTTAATCCAGATTGTTTAATTTTTATTTTATTTATTATGAAAAAAAAATACGTATCAAAAAAGGTTTTACATGCCTGTCTATTATTTTTCATGATAATAGCAACTAATATGTTTGCTCAAGTGGGTATAGGAACTACTTTACCAGATGCAAGTTCTGTCCTTGATGTTACCTCTACAACTCAAGGGATGTTGACTCCCAGGATGACAACTGCACAACGATCAGCAATTGTTAGTCCTGCAAATGGTTTGATAGTGTATGACACAGATTTGAAATCTTTTTTTAATTACAATACAAGTATATCAAATTGGGACAGAATATCTAGTAGTGCAAATGGAAGGTTAAATTTTAAAAGAATTAAATCTACAGATGTCCTTGCAACAGTTCTAGCCGCTGAAAAAGCTGCAGGAGGAGGAAGTAAATATCTTTTGAACACCAACACTTTGTATGAAATTAATGGCACTGTAGTTGCTGATCTGCCTATCGAGTTAAATAATTGTTATCTTACAGGATTAGATTCTGGTGAGGATAAGTTAGTTAAACTTTCAGGAGATCTTTTTGTGGGAACAACTGGTGGTTCTATACGAGTATTAACCTTAGTTTCTTCAGCAGGTAAAGTTTTTAATATAACAGGAACTGGTGTTCAAAATTTAATTTTTAGAGATTGTATAGTAGCAAACTCATCCAATGTAGGACTTTTAAAAGGTTTTTCGATGGTTTTTATTAGTATTGTACAATACGTAGGAAATAGTAATGGAATTGTTTATGAAGACATAAATCAGTTATTGATTTCTAATGCAGGCTGGTTTGGCGGTGGTGCTCCGCTCGCAAACTCAGGGACTTATGAAAAATTGAATGGTCAATTTGGTTTAGTTCAAAAACAAGGGGGCTTTAGTGAAGTGACTGGTGCGAGTATAGGATTTGATGTATCATCAAATCCAGTAATTAATGGAGACGCAGTAATGGAATCTGTAGTTTTTACTGGGGATCTAACTACTGGTTCTTATGTAAAAAGTTATACGATTGGTAGTTTTACAGATTATAATTTTAACACTAATTGGTCTGTACGTTGTGCAGGAATTCCAACAGAAACTGACGCATCGGCGTCGGGAAATCTTTATGATCCTAGTAATACAACACCAACAAAAACAGTAGCCACAAGTAAAGGTGTAGGTTATAAAGTATTAACAAATAATACTACAGCGACTAATCTACTGCGTTTTAGTTCTTCGACTACAGGTAGGTTAACTTATAGGGGCAAGAAAAAAAGAGCATTTCAAGTTTCTACATCAATTGCATTCGTAGATGTGACAACAGGAAGTCCTACAAATGCTACCTATGTTTTTTATATCGCAAAAATAGGTAGTAACGGTACTACAGTTACAGCACTTCCTGAAACTGAAACTTATATTGATAGTAATAGCGGTTTTACACAGGCATTCCCCATCACGGGTTCTGTAAGTCTAGCCAAAGATGAGTCAGTGGAAATATGGCTAAAGCGACTTAACGATGGAACTAGAATCAATTTAAATACTTACTCATTTAATGTTACAGCTAGATAGTATCGTATAGGTCAGTTTATTATTTTGCCTTTAGATAATTTGAAATGGTAATAATAATTTAATCATTAAAGCTAATATAGAAATGTATTAGCTTTTTTTATACAAATTTGATAAATTCACTTTCATTTACACTATTTAGTTAAATTTAGATTAATAAAAACAAATAGTCTTTTCTTAATTTGTTATTTTGTTAAAAATTTGTTTATAATGATTTTCCGTATTGTATTACTTTGTTTAATTCTGTTTGTTGTTGAGTTTTATGCTTTTCAAGTATTGAAAACCTTGATAAAATCAAAACGAGTATTGTTTTCGATTGAGTTTATTAGCATGCTCTTCTTGAGTTACATTATTTATACCATGATGCAGTTTGACCGCAGTGTAGGACAAACACAGCAACTGATGTCTGGTATGGGTTTATTACTCATTATATATGTTCCAAAACTGATTTTGACATTAGTATTAATGGCTGAAGACATTTTTAGATTAGGTACTGGAACGGTTAATTATTTTATTAATTATGATAAAGAAGCTGATTTTTTAAATTCAAGAAGAAAGTTTGTCAGTCAACTAGGGTTAGGATTGGCTGCAGTTCCTTTCTTATCTTTGATTTATGGAGTAACTGTAGGGAAATATAATTATAAAGTAATTAAGCAACGCATATTTTTTCCAGATTTACCAGATGCATTTGATGGTTTTACCATTACTCAAATATCAGATGTTCATAGCGGAAGTTTTGATAATCCAGAGAAAATCAATTATGCTATTGATTTAGTAAACCAACAAAATTCGGATATGATTTTGTTTACTGGTGATATAGTAAATACCGCAGCTAAAGAAATGCTTCCTTGGATAGATACATTCAATAAAATTAAAAAACATGAATATGGTAAATATTCAGTATTAGGAAATCACGACTATGGAGAGTATGTCACTTGGCCTACTGAGAAAGCAAAAGAAGCTAATTTTGAAGCGATAAAAAAGTTATATGGCGATATAGGTTTTAATTTATTGTTGAACCAACATACCTTTATTCAAAAAGGAGAAGATAAAATAGCACTAGTAGGTGTCGAAAATTGGGGACACAACTTTAAGCAAGCAGGCGATTTAAACAAAGCTTCTGGCGGTTTAAAAAGAGAAGACTTTAAGATTTTGATGAGTCATGATCCATCACACTGGGATCGAGTAGTACAACATGATGAAAAACATTATCAGTTAACTCTTTCTGGTCATACGCACGGTATGCAGTTTGGCATAGAAATTCCAGGTTATTTCAAATGGAGCTTGGCACAGTATGTTTATAAACAATGGGCGGGTTTGTATGAGAATATGGGAAGATACGTTTATGTGAATAGAGGTTTTGGTTTTCATGCCTATCCTGGTAGAGTTGGCATTATGCCAGAAATTACAGTAATCGAACTAAAAAAAGGGCTCAAAGTAGCATAATACGTTAAAAACGCTACATTTGTAAAATAAATATGTCTATTTAGTAAATTTTTAAAAATTAAATTTTCGGATTATATGTCAAAATTTGGAGAACTTATAAATACTAAAAAACCCGTTTTAATTGATTTTTACACGGAGTGGAATGAACCTTCAGTTTCGATGCGTCCTGTAATCAGAGATGTTGCAGCTGCACTAGGTGATAAAGCGAAAGTCATTAGAATTGATGTAGATAAAAATCAAGAATTAGCAGATGCTTTACGTATCAAAGGCGTTCCTACATTGATGATTTACAAAGAAGGTCAAATGATCTGGAGACAATCTGGAGAATTGGATGCTAACACACTTATTGGAATAGTTCAAGAACAATTATAAAAGCAGTTGTATTTTATAAGACTTCAAAATTGAAATTCTTATTGTTTAAAAAAGTGAGTGTTGTTGGTAACACATACTCAAGATTTTTGAACGCTTTTATGCTGTCATGAAAAACAATAATACTTCCGGGCTTTATGTTTGATAGTAAATTATCTAAGCACTTCTCCTTAGAAATCGTGGTGTCAAAGTCGGCACTAAGCACATCCCACATTATTATTGTATAGCCTAATTTTCGTATTGCTTTTGATTGACCAAATGTCAGTTTCCCATAAGGCGGTCTGAATAACTTAGATTTTAAAGATGATTTACTATGTTTTTGAATTTCATCTTCACACTGTTTGATGTTTTCTATATAAGTGCTGAATTTGGTTTTCCAGCCGTTTAAATGGTTGAAGGTGTGATTTCCTATTGCATGA
>CBDUEE010000108.1:0-9526 GCA_965366105.1 uncultured Flavobacterium sp.
TTCCATTTTTATTAAAGCACCATCGAGCTTTTCTAAAAGAACAAAATTTTCATTCTTATTGAGATAGTAATTAAAATCAGAAGTAAATCTGGTGGAGGCTAATTTTATTTTTTGCTTTTCAAAAGGCAAGTTATTACTGGACATAGTTAAAGAATTAACCATAGAAAACTTAGAGTCATTATTAGTAAAATCGAGAACGAAAATCTGTTTATTTGCCTCTTTCAACAGGTCATTTATTATAGTTGTGATCCTATTGTCGTCAGATTTTGAACTAAAATCAATTGGCTGAATTCTGTATTCTATCCTTCCATAAATCGATTGACCGAGACAATTCGTAAATAAAATTCCAATTAAACAAAATAATATCTTTAAGAAAAAACGCATAGTTTTATTTTTAGAATTAGCGAATTATGTTTACTTTTTTTTACAAATATCTATTCAATAACAGTTTTTTAAATTTCTGCCATTTTATAAACCCGAAGCATTTTCAACAGTTTTTTCAACAATTTTATAAAACTCATCTTCAAGGATTAACTTATGATTTACCTCTTTTAGTGTTAATTTCAAATTATTATCTAGCTCAATTTTCGAGGCTAAAAAAGTAATCTTTCCGTCTTGTAATTCTAGTATCAATCCAGGTAAACCTCCAAATTCTTTTGGCCCATTACCAATAGGTAGTGCCGGACAATACCACGCCTCTACATTATAAGTTTGATCAGTTTTCTTTAATCTTAATTTTTTTTCTTGCGTAGCTTTATAACAAACGTAGCCGTTAATGATTTTATGTTCATTTATTAAATTCCAATTTGATTTTGCTTCCAAAAGGACATGAAATATTTCGTTTGAAAAATTAATTTTTTTAATTACTATACTTTTCTGTTGATCTTTAAAATACTCATTATTCCCCGCAAAAGCTCTTGCTATCCTTGCTGCTTTTTCATTAAAATCCATTATCGAAATCAAATAAAAATTAGATTTTTCTTCATTAATAATCAACTCATAATTCAACTTAGATAATGCTTCGTCTACTCCCATAAAAGAACTAGCAACTTTACTGTTTTTCACTTCCTGATTTTTCTCTAAAGATCCTCCAGTAGGTACTATCGAATACGTTATTCTAGCTCTATTTTGCGAAAAAACTGAGAGAGAATTTAAAAACAGAAAAATATATAAGTACTTCATAATTAAAAAATAAACCCGTTAAAAAGGTAGTCGAAATAAATTATTTCTCTCTAGAATTGATGAAATCAGTTGCGATCATACCATCAAAATCAATTTCGGTAATTTTTATTGCTTTACCAGGTTTTTCAATTTGAAATTTTTTATCAGCCTTTAAACTTACTTTATCAGCATAAAAATAAGCCTTCCCATCAATAGTACCCTCTATAATAAGACCTGGTAAACCATCTAACCCAAATGGACCAAATGATGTTGGCAAGTCAGGTGTAAACCAAACTATTGGATTAAGTATTTTTACAGTATTTCTTCCCTTATCTTCTTTTTTTATTACCGTAATTGCTTTATAGCACTTAAATTTACCTATATACTTACTTTCATTTGAGATTTGCCACTCAGAATCCTTCAAATCTATTATGACATTTAAAGATTGTCCTTTATAATTTACATTAAATAGCTTTTCAGGGATTGAATTATCTCTGAAATGAATTAAATTACCCCCATAAATAATCGAAGTAATTTTGTAATCTTGTTTGGAATGTGACTCCATTTTATCAATGATTTTGAACAAGCTTCTTTTATTTTCATAAATAAACTCGAATTCTAACAAATTAGGATTAAAACGTGCAAACTTTGTTGAATCTACCATTACATTCTTAAACTTATAAATCACATATGTCAAATCTTGCTGATTATTCTGGCTGCTCAATGATAAATAGGAAAAAAGAAATAATATTATAATATTTTTTTTCATTATAATTTATTTTTTAAAACGCTCATAAATGAGCGTTTTATTTATTTAATTTAGACAGTTTTCTAATGCATTATTGTATATATAATTATAGACCCAAGAATCAAAACATTGTCCTGTCTCATTATGATATTCTTCTTCAGCTACATTAACAGTATTTGCGGCTATATCAGCGCAACTGTCTTTAAATCCTTGTTTCTGCCATTGCAACTCCACTAAACGCTACCACTGCAAAAGCGGTAAATACTAATTTTTTCATAATTAAATTGGTTTAAATTTATAATTATTTTGTGGTTAACCAAGATAAATATCAAAAAAAAAAAAGACATATTAATAAGAATTTAATTAATTTTTTAACTTAAAATTAACAATTCTTATAGCTTAAACGAGTAAAAATGCAGATAGATAAAATTCTTAAAAATTAAAAAAGGCTAGAAGTTCATAAACTCCTAGCCTTCTTCAATAAAGTATCATTTCAATTAAAACTTCAAAGTCAGTCCTACTAAAAAGTTAAGTCCTGCTTGTGGATAATAACCGGCGCCTTCTATAGTAGCAATCGCTGGCGGATTAGAATAATCATCATCGAAAGTATAGAAAAAACCATTCGAGATGTATTTATAATCAAAGATATTGTTCACTAAAGCAGAAAGATAAATTGATTTAAAAACCGCTTTTGGTATAAACTCATACGAAACATTCAGATCACTCGTAAAGTAGGATTTTAACTTAGATCCTTTTGCATCTATGTTTGCCATATACTGCTCTCCTACATATTTCGATAAAAATGATATTTGAAGATTCTTTACGGGTACAAAGCTCACAATATTTCCAGCTATAAAATCTGGTGAAAAAGCAATATTGGTATCTCCTAATGAAGTTAGAATACCATTTCTTTTAAAGAAAAAATCTTTGTTTTTATTCGTGCTTATGGTCACATTTGGTCTAATAAATAAATTATCCAAAATCGAAATTGTCGCATCCAGCTCAATTCCCAAACGGTAACTGTCTCCACTATTTTCGCGTATTGGCGCACCAACATCGTCTAAAGCTCCAGTGACAGTCAGTTGATCTTTGTAGGCCATATAATAAACATTGGCGTTCAATTTTACTTTAGAATCCACATGACGCAATCCCAATTCAAAATCGTTTAATTTCTCTGGGCGTGGACTCCCGTTTTCATAATCGGATCTGTTCGGTTCGCGATTGGCTCTGGCATACGAAATATACAAGGCGTTGTTAGCATTAAGCTCATAATTTAATCCCGCTTTAGGATTAAAGAAATTAAAATTATCATTGACCAAACCTGCTTCGGCACTATTGGCTTTATAATGCACGTTTCGAAGTTGTAAATCTCCGTATAAATTTAGCTTTTCTGTAATTTGGAAATTGGCTTTCGCAAAAATATTCCCATCTGTTTTTGAAGCAGAATCATCATAATAATGATCGTCTAATTCGGATTTTGAGGCATAGCGCGCCCAAATTATTCTTCCAAAGTGATTTCCTTCGTACTTATTATATCCTCCACCAAAAATTACATTCAATTTTTCTTCTCTGTAGTTTGCAGAAAAAGTTGTTCCGTAAAAATCATTAACTAACCATTTCTGACGAATCAAATCTGTTTTATTAATAGTGGTTCCGCCAATGATTATTGGAGTTAATCCATAAGCGGAGAATTTTGCGTTCTCTTTGTAATTTTCGTAAAAACCTTCACCTTTAGTGTAATGAAAAGCTAAATTGGTACTCCACTTTTCATTAGCTTTTTCATTCCAATGTAACTGATAATGATCTTGTTGGTAATTATCAGTTTCATTATCGTAGAAACGAACTTTAACAAATTCGTCCGTGTACATTCCCGCAGGGTTGAACGTTCGATCGTTTTTAAGTTTATCCAAATCTTCTAAACCATTCCAGGCCTGATAGGTTTTTTGATTTCCACCAAAAGCTAAGGCTTTGATTAAAGTAGTTTTACCCACATAAGTTCCTTGAAGAAAATAAGACTTCATATCAGAAAAAGCCCTGTCGATATAGCCATCTGATTTTAGGGCCGATAATCGTCCAGCGATTTCAAAATGATCATTCATTAAACCCGTACTAAATTTAACGGTGTGTTTTCTAGTATTAAAACTCCCAAAGGAATTAGAAATCTCTCCCGTGCTTTCTTTAGCGTAAGCATCAGTAAGCATGTTCAAACTAGCACCAAAAGCACCAGCGCCATTGGTCGAAGTTCCTACTCCACGTTGCAATTGTAGACTTTCTACCGAAGAAGCAAAATCAGGCATATTGACCCAAAACGTGCCATGACTTTCGGAATCATTATACGGAATTCCGTTGATGGTAACATTTACACGAGTAGCATCGCTACCACGAACCCGGATTCCAGTATAACCTACTCCGTTTCCGGCATCAGTAGTAGTGACAACTGATGGCAAATAATTCATCAAAATAGGAATGTCTTGACCGAGATTACGGGACTTGATATCTTTCTTAGTCAAATTGCTAAAACTAACAGGTGTTTTTGTAGTGGCACGAACTGCCGAAACTAGAACTTCATCTAATTGATTGACTTTTGTGGTGTCTTTTACTTGTGCAAAAGAAATAAAAGAGGAAAGTGATAAGAAAACAGACACTATAAAAGTTCTGTTTTGTGTCTTTGTGCCTTTGCGGCTAGAAAAATTGCAAATAGTTTTCATCCGTAAAAAAGATTACGAATAAAAGGGGGAATTATTCTTTTTTTTTAAATTATTGATTGTTTTCTATGACAAAAAAATAGTGTACACGCTATAGTTTTGTCATTTTTTCCCTTAGCAACATTACTTGCTCAGGTTCGTTGGGTATGATCTCAGCCTGTAATTCTGAATTTTCAGAATCTAAGCACCCCTTTGAGACGGCGCAAAGATAGAAAAGTATTAAGATAAAAGTATTAAGTATCAAAACATATTTTCTAAGCTACAATACGCAAGGGCTACTTTATGATAATTAATTTAAAATCAACATATTAAATTTATTTTTATTAAAATAATCTACTTTTAAAATTGAATATGTGTACTAATTGAAAAGAAATAATAACTTGCGGAATGCTATCTCCTATTCTTTTTATTACTACTTCGTCTTAATTCTAAAAATCTGGTTTTCTTCTTGTTTTCTTAATTTCTGAAATATTCTTTTTATCCTTAATTCTTTTCCGAATTACAGCTTTAGGAATTTTTGTGGCTTTTCTTTCTTTGGGAACCAGCAGACCATTTTTTATAAGTGTTAAAAATCGTTTGGTTACAATTTCTTTATTTTTGAACTGACTTCTATCTTCGTCACAATTCAGTATTAAAACCAAATCAGTAGTTAATCTTGACGATAAATTAGTTTCTAATAGTAATTTTTCTTCATCACAAAGAGCTTGAGAATTTTTTAAATCAAAACTCAACACTACTTTTGAGGAAACTTTATTTACATTTTGTCCTCCTGCTCCACTGCTTCTAACGGCTTTATAGCTTAATTCCGTAATGATTTTTTCTACTTGCATTTAGTATTCATTATTATATTGGCAATAGTTGTGCTGGTTTTAATCTATATAGAACCAAAAAAACTTTAAAGATTTTCTAATGTTAGCAAAAAAAAAGATTGCTTTTAGAAAAATCTGATTAAAACTATTTTAGAAATTGCTTTTATTATCTAAGTACTTTTCGATTCCAATTACTTAAATCCCTTGATTATAAGCTTGCACAAAATCTAAAGATGAAAAGCCTGATTTTTTGGCTTTAGTCAAACCATCTACAATCGCAATTGCCGTTTTAAGTCGCCAATCCTTGTTGCCAGATAGTGTAATAAAAGGTTTATTATTAGCGATTAATGATTGCCTAAAAATATCAAAAACACTTTCCCGACCTTCTGCTTTATCTCTTAAATCGTCTTTTTCCCAAGGCACATCAATATCAGTCAGAAAAAACAAATCGTATTCATGTTCTTGGGCTGCTTCCTTCAATAATGGATCGCAATAGTTGTAATACACCTCAGAAAAAACCTTTGTAACCAACAAATTCGTATCGCAAAACAAGTATTTATTAGCAACAGCCAAATTTTCATTTTCTAATTGTACTTGACCATACGCTATGGGAAGCATATCGTCTATATCACATATTTTTTGTTCTTCATCCCATTTTTCTTGCAGATAGGCTCTTGCAAATTCAGGAACCCAAGCCGTTTTATAATGCGCAGCAAGTTGTTTCGCTAATGTTGTTTTTCCGGTACTTTCGGGTCCAAACAAAGCTATTTTTATAACTGTACTTTTTTGTTGTTTAAGATTTTTCTCCATTCTAAGTAGCCATAAACGGCAATAATTGTAAATACTATATATTGAAAACTAGTAAATGTATATCCTTTTGCCAAATATAGTGGAATAGATAGTAAATCTCCAGCAATCCAAAAAATCCAATTTTCTATTTTCCTTTTAGCCATTAACCACATTCCAACAAAAAATATACCTGTTAATAAAGTGTCTAAATAGGAATACCAACTTGTAAATTTATTAAAATACAAATACACTAAAACTACAAAAAGAAGTGTTGCTATAAAAATAATAATTGCCGTAACTTTTTCTTTGTTTGTCATTACTGATATAGGGAACTCTACTATATCATCTTTTTTACGTGTCCAGTGGTACCAACCATAAATACTCATTATAAAATAATACACATTGATCATCGAATCGCCTAATAAACTCCATTGCCAAAGTAAATAGGCATAAATGGATGTGCTTATTAACCCTGTTGGAAAAACCAAAATGTTATCCTTTTTGGCATACCAAACACTACATAAACCAAAAAAAACTCCAACAAGTTCCAAGTAAACTTCATGGATCGGATAATATTTATATTGCGCAAAAAAATAATCAAACATAAAAAGCTATTTTTTATCCAAATTAAAAAATTCTAAATTATTTTCAAAAGCAGTTCCAATTACCACTAAATCAGCTCCAGCATTAAAGGCATTTTGAATTCCTTGCAAACTTACAATTCCACCACCAACAATTAAGGGAATTCTAATATTTTCAGAAACTAAACTAATCATCTCCAATGGAACTGCTAGTTTTGCCCCACTTCCTGCTTCGAGATACATGAGTTTATTACCTAGCATTTCACCCGCTTGAGCTGTTGCCAAAGTCAAATCTAAGTTTTTACGGTCTATTGGTTTGGTTTTACTGATGCGCTCCACGGCTGTTTCGCTCCCGCTTTCTATTAAAATATAACCCGTAGAAATGATTTCGAGTTTTGTATTTTTTAATATTGGAGCTGCTTTTACTTGATGGTCTATTAAATAATCTGGGTTTCGCCCAGAGAGTAAAGAGAGAAACAATATTCCATCGGCTTGATCGGAAATTTGCGAAGGATTTCCAGGGAACAAAACAATTGGTAAAACACAATTTTGTTTTATTTTTAAAATTAATTCGTCTAGAATGTTATTTTCGACTAGGCTTCCGCCAATAAAAATATGTGTAGCGGGAGATTGGTTGATTCTCAAAATTAGTTTCTCTAAATTTTGCAAAATAATTTTATCAGGGTCGAGCAAAATTGCTAATAACTTACGACTTTCTGACTTTGCAAGAAGCATTTGACAATATATATTCCTATCTTTATTTTCCATAACGAACGTAAAAGTATAGGTTTTTTTGAAAGTGAGCATTACTTTAAGAAAACTTATCTTTGTTTTATAACCCTAAAATTCTGCAGAAATAAAATTATGATTCCAATAGAAATACTCGAAAAATACAGCGCGGTGAGAAGGTTATACAAAAAATCGGAAATCATTTTCGAGAAAAATAAGTTAGCTACGCATTATTACCAGATTATTTCAGGAGCGGTAAAAATGAATAATTTCAATGATGAAGGTCGGGAATTTATACAAGGATTTTTTTATGAAAAACAATGTTTTGGCGAACCACCATTATTTTTAGAAAGAACCTATCCTGCCAATGCTGAAGCTGTAGAAGATTCAGAATTAGTTTGCGTTTCTAAAGCTAATTTTTTGAAATTAATTTCCGAAAACCCAGCTGTTTCTATCATAATGATTGAAAATCTAGCACAACGACTGCATTACAAATCTGTAATGGCTGCAGAGATTTCGACACAAGATTCCGAACACCGTTTATTACAATTGTTCGATTATTCGATTGCTTATTTTAATTTCAAAAAGGAGAAAGAAGGCTTTCATATCGATTTGACACGCCAACAAATGGGAGACTTAACTGGACTTCGCGTAGAAACTGTTATCCGAACCATCAAAACACTAGAGAAAAAAGGTGAATTAAAAATTGTGAATAGGAAAGTATATCGTTGAACCTATTATTTTTGCAGGATTCTTTTTCTAAGTGATAATATAAGTATCAGTAAATCAGACAAAATCAAAGCACACTATTCCCTTTAATCTTCATTATGACATAAGTCATAAAAAATAGAATTCTGGTGTTTGTAAATTTGTAGTAACAAAAAACTCAAAGATCATGACACTATATCAAAAAAAACTTGCTGATTTTAACAATAATTTTATTGGTTTTGCAACCTTAATTGTTATTGGACAAAGTTGTCTCGGCTCAGCTGCCGCAATGAATATTCTTAAAAATGGAACAAGTATACTACAAATGGTTCAATTAGGAATTATTGTACTAATTTGCATGCTAGTAAATACCTCGATTTTAGCGCAAATGAAACACAAAGTAATTTTCAATTTGACAATCATTAGCGTAATTTCTAGTATTTTCTTTATTTTTATAAATACTATTATTATCCGATGAGAAAACAAATTGAAAACCGAGAAGATTTAAAGCTTTTAGTCACTACTTTTTATGGTAAAATAAGAGCAGATGAGGAAATCGGTTTTTTCTTTAATGAAACAATTACCGACTGGGACGAACATTTAGAAAAGTTGACCGATTTCTGGGAAATGAATGTTTTTGGTACCAGAAAATACACAGGAAACCCAATCATAGCTCATAATGCCGTAGACAAAAAATTTGACCATCAAATTACTTCTAACATCTTTGGCATTTGGCTCAATTTATGGTTTGAAACAATAGACGAACTTTTTGAAGGCGAGAATGCGGAGATTTTAAAACGTAGAGCTCAAAAAATGAGCACTTTTCTATTTTTGAATATTTTTGAAAGTCGAGGAAAAGCTTAATTACTTTCTGGAGGTGATTAGTTAAGAAAAATAACGCTACAAAGTCTCAAAGACACTAAGCTTTCGATTATCTTGATTTATTAAAAAGCTAAAAAAATTGCGCCTTTGTCCCTTTGCGGCAAAAAAACAGCACCTTATTTATTTTAAAAACTTTCCTGAAAAGCATAAACCAAAGTAAACCCTTCTATTTCCTCAAAATAAATTTTAAAATCTTTGATGAGATTATCAAAATGCAACTCGGCAGTAGTTTGTTTAACTTCTAATTGGAAAGAATTGACTTTGATATGATTTTTGAAACTAATTCCTTTTTCGTTTCTGATTTTAAAAATAGCTTCTTTGGCGCCCCAAATCACTGTCAATTTTCGAATATATTCTTCATTTTTAATTAAAAATTGAAATTCGGAATCACAAAACTTATCTGCGATCTTAATA
>CBDUEE010000109.1:0-9334 GCA_965366105.1 uncultured Flavobacterium sp.
AGGTAGAATTGGCGGTAAAGCAATGGGATGGTTTTTTACAGCTTCCTTTATTTCTTTATTACTAGGGATGTTTTTCGTAAACGTACTTAAACCAGGCGTTGGACTTAACCTTCCAAGTATTGATTTAGCATCTGCATCAGAAGTGACTGGAAAAACGCAAAATATATCTTTTGAAAACTTTATTGAGCACATTGTCCCTAAAAGTATTTTTGAAGCAATGGCTACAAATGAGATTTTACAAATTGTAATTTTCTCTATTTTCTTTGGTTTAGCTGCCGCTTCATTGGGAGATTATGTAAAGCCTGTAACGAATGCTTTAGAAAAGACCTCTCATATTGTTCTTAAAATGGTGAATTACGTTATGAAATTTGCACCAATTGGAGTTTTTGGCGCCATAGCAGGAGTATTTGCGGTGAGAGATTTCCAAGAATTAGCAATCACTTATTTTAAATTTTTCGGCTCCTTTTTAATTGGAATTTCATCTCTTTGGGTTGTATTAATTCTTGTAGGTTATATTTTTCTTAAAAGTAGAATGACTATTTTACTTAAAAGAATAATAAGCCCATTAATCATTGCTTTTGGAACTACTAGTAGTGAAGCTGTTTTTCCAAAATTGACTGAAGAGCTAGAACGTTTTGGTGTTAAAGACAAAATTGTTTCTTTCATGTTGCCATTGGGATATTCCTTTAACTTAGATGGGAGTATGATGTATATGACTTTTGCCAGTATTTTTATTGCACAAGCTTATGGAATTCACTTAGATTTAGGAACACAAATGACTATGCTTTTGGTTTTGATGCTTACTAGCAAAGGTATTGCAGGAGTGCCAAGAGCAAGTTTAGTAGTAGTGGCTGCAACGTGTGGTATGTTTGATATTCCAATCGAAGGAATTGCTTTGATTTTGCCGATTGACCATTTTTGTGATATGTTCCGTAGTGCAACAAATGTTTTAGGAAATGCTTTGGCAACATCGGTTGTAGGACAATGGGAAGGCGATAGTGAAACAGAAGCAGTAACTATTGAATAATAATTTTTTTTTGACATTACATAGTTAGCCTGTTCGTTATTACGGACAGGCTTTTTTTTATAAAAAAATAATGTGAAAATCTATAGCTCAGTTTATTTTTATTCACTTTAATTTTAATGAAAAAAAATATTTTTTTTATATTATTTAAAAGTATATTTGATAAACTCAAATCAGCTATGTATCTGAAACGTATTGTTTTATTAGTGTTACTAATCTTAAATTTTTTTAGCGATACTTTAGTAGCGCAGACAGATACATTTTCAAAAAAAGAGATTAAAAGGTTAACAGATCAAGCTTCTCACTATTTAAAAGCAGCCAATTTTGGTAAGTCACTTGAGATTTCTAAAATAGCATTACATCAAGCTATTCGTGTTAATGATTTTTCATCAATGACGGTCTCCTACAGTACAATTGCTGCAAATTATTCTGAACTCGCCCAATTTGACAAAGCAATTTTTTTTTATAATAAGGCAATTCTTTATGCTAATAAAACAAACAATGATACTTTAATAAATAAGATAAATAATAATTTAGGCAATATTTATTGTTTTGAAAAAAAGCAATATCTGAAAGGCATAAACTATTATGAAAATACACTCAAATACAGTCAGAAAATAGCGGATACTAGCCAAATTTTTATGACAAAATTGAATATTGCTTGGGCATATTTTGATATCGGTAATTTTGAAAAAGGATACCCCAGTTTAGAATATATCAATAAACATAGTCTTAAATTTGGTGATGATTCAAATGTGGCAGCTATAAATATGCTCAACGGAATGTATTATGCTCATCAAAATAATAATGAAAAAGCAGTTTCTTTTTTTCTAAATGCTATAGATCTAGGAAATAAAACCAATCAAAAATCTGATTTATCCTTCTCACATTTAGAATATTCTAAATATTTATTAAAAAAAGGCGATTATAAAAAAGCTTACAAAAATCTCTCCAAGTATAATGAAATTATTGATGAACTTTATAATAAAGAAAAGCTAGAGAAAGCCAATATAGCTGGTATAAATATAGAATTAGATGAATACAGAAGAGAGATCGATAAGTTTGAACTAGAAAAGAAGGCTAATCTCCAAATAGTAGAGAAATCTAGAACAATTATGTTCTTATTTATGGTGCTATCCATTGTTTTGTTGTTCTTACTTTACACTTTATTCAAAAACTATAATTTCAAAAAAAGATCAAATGCAGAACTTTATAATACAAACAAATTATTAACAATAGCGAAAGAAAAGGCAGAAGAAGCTTCTGTACTGAAATCTCAATTTGTTTCTACAATAAGTCATGAATTAAGAACTCCTTTGTACGGTGTAATAGGAATAACAGATATACTACTTGATGAAAATAAAGAATTGGCCAACAGTCCTCATTTGAATTCTCTTAAATTTTCTGCTAGATATTTGCTATCATTGGTAAATGATATTCTTCAAATGAATAATATTGAAGATGATAAAGTAATTTTGGAGAATTTGGCATTTAATATTTCGGATGAAATTAGTATGATTGTGCATTCACTTTCATTTTTAGCTAAGAACAATAGTAATACCATTATTGTTAAAATCGATCCTAATATTCCAGAATATTTAATTGGAGATAAATTACGTTTATCACAAGTTATAATAAATTTAATTAGTAATGCTTTAAAATTTACTGAAAAAGGCGTAGTATATATAGATGTAAGTTTAGTAAGAGTAGTTGAAAAATCTTATTTTTTAAAATTTGAAATTGAAGATAACGGCATAGGAATAGCTGAAGAAAATCTAGAAAAGATTTTTGATAAATTTGTACAAGTTGGAAGAAAGCAAACGGATTATCAAGGGACTGGTCTTGGTCTTTCCATAGTTAAACAATTATTGACATTATTTAATAGTACAATTTCAGTAAAAAGCACTCTAAATATAGGAACTACATTTACATTTATAATTGCTTTCGAATATAATCAGGAGAAAACATTGGATGTGATTAATAATATTCAAGTTAATGTTAATTGTTCGCCAGAAATCATAAATGTTTTAGTAGTTGAGGATAATCTTATTAATCAATTAGTAACCAAAAAAACGATAGAAAAGAATAACTATAAGTGTAGTGTTGTTGGTAATGGATATGCTGCATTAGAAATTTTGGATAAAGAATATTTTGATGTAATATTAATGGATATTAATATGCCAATAATAAATGGTTTTGAAACTACTCGTAAGATCCGTTCCAAAGGTATTTTAACTCCCATAGTTGCGCTAACTGCTTTCAATAAAGCAGAGATTGCCGAAGAGGCACTTTCTGCCGGAATCGACGATATTATCATGAAACCGTTTGATTCCGTTAAATTATTTAATATCATTACTATTTTGATATCTAAAAATTAGAAATAAAAAAATCGTTAAACTACTTTAGAGTGTCTTAGAACTCAAGTAATTTAACGATTTTATAATTTTATTTGCCTTGAAACTTTTTTAGGACGTTCCTACAATTTTAAAAAAAAGAAGTTAATACCAACGTTTTTTATTTTGTTTCGAAACTTCAGATTTTCTAGACTTATGCGCTCCAGCACTTCTATTAGAATTATTCTGTTTTGCTCCTGGAGCTGTTTCAGGGCTTCCTGAATGCCAACCATAGGGATGATCACTTACTATTTTTACATCTACTTTTATTAATCGTTGAATGTCTTTCCAATATTGATGTTCGTCTTTACTACAAAAAGATATGGCAATACCTTCATTTCCAGCACGACCAGTTCTACCAATTCTATGGACGTATGTTTCTGGAATATTAGGTAAATCAAAATTAATTACAAATGGTAATTGATCAATGTCAATCCCTCTCGCTGCAATATCAGTGGCTACTAGAACTTTAACTTCTTTATTTTTAAAACCATCTAAAACACGTTGTCTTGCATTTTGAGATTTATCGCCATGAATAGCTTCGGCAGCAATATCATGTTTATGCAATGCTTTTACAACATTGTCCGCTCCATGTTTTGTTCTTGAAAAAACCAAAACATTAGATAGGTTTTCGTTTTTTATTAAATGATATAATAAATTTCTTTTTTCTCCTTTTTCAACAAAATATACGCGCTGTTCTACGCTTTCTGCAGTTGATGAAACTGGCGAAACACTAATAGTTGCGGGATCTTTAAGAAACATTTCTGCCAGTTCTCTAATAGCTATTGGCATTGTTGCAGAGAAAAAAAGTGTTTGTCGGTTGTCAGGCGTTAATTTTACAATTTTTTTGACATCATTTACAAATCCCATATCTAGCATTTGATCTGCTTCATCGAGAACTAAAGTGTGTAAATGATCTAAATCTATAAAACCTTGTTTCACTAAATCAAGTAAACGTCCTGGAGTTGCAATTATTATATCTATTCCTTTTTTTAACATCTCCACTTGTGGTACTTGAGAAACTCCACCAAAAATGGTAAGTTGTACTAAGTTTGTGTATTTTGCGTATTGTTCAAAATTTTGACCAATTTGAACCGCTAATTCTCTAGTTGGTGTAATTACTAAGGCACGAATTGGACTTGCTTTTTTAGACGAACCTACAATTCTATGCAATTGATGAATAATAGGAATTGCAAAAGCAGCAGTTTTTCCTGTTCCTGTTTGTGCGCAACCAATCATATCACGACCTGATAAAACGATTGGAATCGCTTGTTCTTGTATTGGTGTTGCTTCTATATAGCCTTGTTCAAATACGGCTTTCTGTATACTTTTTGAGAGCGATAAATCTTCGAATAACATATTTTTGGTATTAAATATCTTGTATTAAGTACAGAGATAGTTGCACAAAGATAGTATTAATATTTTTGTTGCTTCTTTATATGTGACTTACAAGCAAATTTTTGATGTTCTAAAGGATGAATTCGTAATTTAAATCAATGATGTCGTATTTGACTTAATAAAATCAGTGATCAAATAGCCAATGAGTTTTCCAATCAGATGATTGTTCTTTTCTTCTCCTAAAACTGGTGCACCTTCACAAATATGCAAATAAGAAGCATTTTTGTTTTTTCCAAAAAAAGAAATAAATTGACGAAGTTGTTCTACTGAAAAGCCACTCAAAGTCATAGCACTACTAGCAATATTAGGAATAGCATCCAGATCAATTTCGATCCCAAAAAAGTCATCATTTACAAATTCTAAAGCATTTTCCATTTCCTGTTCAAAGCCTTTTTCTCTTCTAATACTCAAGCTGTCATACGTGTTAAAGCGAACACGATCTTCTATTTTTTTGATAATATCCAATACACTTTTAGAAATATAATTTTCATGTAAACCAAAAATAAAATATTTTTTCAAAAAGCCTTCTTCAAAAGCGTATGAAAATCCATTACCACTATGCCGTCCTTCTAAAATTCTAAAATCAGAGTGTGCATCAAAATTTATTGCATTAATAGGTTTGCCTTTTGCTAGTGCAGTTCCTTTAATATTTCCGTAGGAATTGTTATGTCCACCACCGATAACAATGGGTATCTTGCCTAGTTTTACTAGATTAAAAATAATATGTGAAACATCCTTATCAATTTTATCGACCAACTGGCTTAATTTAGAACGGTCATCAATATCATTAAAATCCAGTAAGTCTACGTTTTTCATTAGTTCTCCTACACTCAATTGCCCTAAAACAACAATTTGACTGCCTTTGCAAAAGCGATTGTGTTGTATGTTGGCAATGCTACTTATAGCACTTTCCCAAGCCGATGCTGCTCCAGGTCTTCCATAATTAGCTCTTATACCGATATCTTCTGGGATTCCAAATAACACATATTTAGCCTCACAAGTTTTTAGAAACTCAAGAGGATCAGTGTCTTTTGGAATGATTATCATTTTCTCTCCAAACTTTATTTCGCCACTTCTTTGATTCGTTATCCTAGTGAGATCTTTGATTGTAAACGGGATAATTTTTTCCATTAAAAAAATATTTTTATCCAAAAATAATATAATTGTGTTAAGTTCCGTTATTAGATAGTTATATATTATTAAATTTGAAAAAAAAAATCGATATGGAAAATCAAAAAAGCAGTTCAAGTCTTAAAGCAGTAGTAGCAGTATTGGCTATTTTATTAGTGGGTAGTTTAGTATATATATTTAAAATGACCTCTGATGCAGATACCGCTAAAACCGAATTGAAAACTACATTGACCGAAAAAGAATCGGTTATGAAAGATCTAAATGAGCTAAAATCGACTTATGATGCTGCTATTTCAGAAAACACTTCTATGTCTGATGAGCTAATTCAGGAAAGAGACAAAGTAGTTAATTTAATGTCTGAATTGAGTAAATCTAAAGGTGATGTAGCTTCTTTATCAAAATACAGAGCGCAATTCAATTCGTTACAGACAAATATGAAAGTTCTAATGGCGGAAAATGAAAGTCTGAAAAAAGACAACACTAAACTTACAACCCAACGTGATAGTACTGTAGTAGTTTTAGGAGAGACTAGAAAAAATGTGGAAGCATTAAGTGGTCAAAACGAAGAATTAGCTAAAGCAGTTGAAATAGGATCGAAGTTAACAGTTTTAAATACTAAAGGATCTGCATTCAAACTAAGAAGTTCTGGTAAACAAATTGAAACAGATAAAGCAAGCAGAGCTGATGTTTTAAGAGTAAGCTTTACAATTGCCGAAAATGCTATAGCTAAATCTGGTACTAAAACGTATTACGTTCAAGTAATTGATAGTAAAAACAATGTTTTAGGAGATAAAAAAACAGAGAATTTTGGGCAAAATATTTTAACGTATAGTTTTTTAACTAATGTTAATTATGAAAATAAAACAATACAAGTTGCTGAAGATTTAAAAGGAAAAGATTTTGTTAAAGGAACTTATTTTATCAATATTTTTGATAAAGATCAACTGGTTTCTAAAACAAGTTTTGACTTAAGATAATTTTAGATAATAATATTAAAAAGAGGAGCGTAAGTTCCTCTTTTTTTATGCGAAAATTTCACCTTCGACAAGCACAAAATCAATTAGATTACTACCAAAAGCGTATGGTAATTGGTAATAAGAGGGAATGGGTTTCGTTATAATGAGATTTGCTTTTTTGCCAATAGTGATACTACCATGAGTTGCTGAAATTCCCATGGCATAAGCTCCATTTATTGTAGCTGCATTTATAGCTTCTTCTGGAGTCATTTTCATTTTGATACAAGCTGTAGCAACAACAAAATTCATATTTCCTGATGGAGTAGAGCCGGGGTTGTAATCCGTAGCAAGTGCTATTGGAAGTCCTGCTGCAATCATTTCTCGTGCGGGAGTATAAGGGATGCTTAGAAAGTAAGAACAAGAAGGCAAGGCTACTGGCATTGTTACCGTGTCTTTTAAAGCCATAATATCCTCTTTTGTCATAACTTCAAGATGATCTACAGAAAGAGCTTCATGTTTTATACCAGCTTGAATTCCGCCAATTGCATTGAATTGATTCACATGGATTTTTGGCTTTAAGCCAAAATGAATCCCAGCTTCCATTATCTCTTCTGTTTCGGCTACAGTAAAATAACCGGTTTCACAAAATACATCAATAAAGTCAGCGAGTTTGTTTTTAGCAATTTCAGGAAGCATTTCGTGCAACATACAATCTATATACCCTCTGCGGTTTTCTTTGTATTCTGACGGAATTGCATGAGCACCTAGAAAAGTAGCTTTGATAGTTATAGGGTAATTTTGAGCTAATTTTTGAATAACACGAAGCATTTTTAGTTCTCCTTCAATTGTTAATCCATACCCAGATTTTATTTCAACAGCTCCAGTTCCTAAACGCATGACTTCTTCTAATCGCGCTTTTGACTGTTCGTAAATTTCATCTTCGGTAGTTTCGTTCAGTTTTTTGGCAGAATTTAATATACCACCGCCACGATTTGCAATTTCTTCATACGTTAATCCATTGATTCGATCTACAAATTCTTGTTCTCTATTACCAGCATACACTATGTGTGTGTGACTATCGCACCAAGACGGTAAAACGATTTTTCCCGTTGCATCAATCACTTTGTCAGCGTCAATTTTTGGCAAATTATCCATTGAGCCAAAATCAGCAATTAAATCATCTCTAAGTAGCAAAAAGGCATTTTTAATGGTGGGAAGAATAGCCATTTCTGCTCCAGAAACTTTAGCAACGTTGGTTTCTCTAACCTGAAGTAATTCCTTAATATTTATGATTAAAGTTGTCATTATTATGGTTTTATTTTTAGGTCTTTTTCATGTGTTCCTTCACCGCTAATTTTTTTAAGCCATGAAGTCACAAAGACCACAAACTTTAAATAATTTAGGGGCTTGTTGCCTTCAAAGGGAACCTTATATATCAATTTTACATTATACTTATAAAACGTAGTATCTAAGCACCTTTGTGGCAACTAACATCATAGTCAATTAAATTTTTTTAATTTTTTTGGTTTGTATACAATCAAAAACATTGCTTATATTACTCTGAAACAGTAATTTCAAACATTTTATCCCAGTTTTTTCCAGTTACAAAAATTGTTTTAGTTTTAGGGTTGTATGCAATCCCGTTTAACACATCAGTATCTGGTAATTGAGTGACTTTGTTTTTTAAGTCAACAAGATTGATAATTCCTTCAACAGCACCATTCTTTGGATTAATGATAGCAATAGCATCTTTTCCGTAGATATTTCCATAAATTTTCCCACCAATCCATTCCAATTCGTTTACGGATTTGATTTTTGTCTCATAAGAATAAACATTGATATAATCGACTTCTTTAAGTGTCTTTGGATCTAATTTCCAAATTTTCTCTGTTCCATCCGATTGGTATAAGTATGTTCCATCATTTGTAAGTCCCCATCCCTCAATGTTTTTAAAATAATGAAAGGTTTTTTCTTTTTTGAAAGTATCGGCATTATAAATATAACCTTCATTATTTTGCCAAGTCAGTTGATATACTTTATTGTTGAGAATTGTTATTCCTTCACCAAAATATTGAGTATCCAGATCTACTTGTTTATACACTTTTCCAGTTTTGTAGTCCGTTTTTCTTAAACTTGAAATTCCTTTAATTCCCGTTGTATTGCCAGCACCATTTCCAGTTCCTTCATAAAGGGTATCGCGATAAAATTCCAAACCTTGGGTGTAAGCTTTGTAATCATGTGGATAAGTGTTTATGATTTTATACTTCAATAACTTAGGTTGAACATTCGAAACTAATTCAATTCTTGCCGTAGCTTCTGAGTTTTCTGCGTCAAAATAAACCACAGCTTTTATGTTTTGGTAGCCTAATTTTTGGTCTTTTAATTCAAATGTTGCTTTTTCGCTCTCCAGCTCTGCAATCACTTCATCTCTT
>CBDUEE010000110.1:0-9247 GCA_965366105.1 uncultured Flavobacterium sp.
ATTATCAGCATAGAGAATGAAGTTGTATATGAGTTTTTAGCTAAACCAGATGAGGAATATTTAAAAGAGATGGCTGAAGAATCTATTTATGTAACTTATTTATATTTAAAAAATTTAGAAAAGCAAAGCAAATATTTTACTCAGTATTAATTTTATCAATCAAGCTATGAAGACTTTATTTTTTTTAACAATAGTTTTACTAGCGCTTCAATCTGTAAATGCGCAAGATTTGGTATATAAACCCAAAAATCCTGCCTTTGGAGGGGACACTTTTAATTATCAGTGGATGGCAAGTTCTGCTGAATCTCAAAATAAATTTACAGATAAATCTACTATTCCTGTTCAGCAAACAGAACTGGAAAGATTTACAGCAAGTTTAAATTCTTTATTACTAAGTCAAATTTCAAGTTCATTGTTTAAACAGCAATTTGGTAATGATGGAATTAAAATAGGTTCCTACACCTTTGGAAGTTTATCTGTTGAGGTTTATCCTTCTTCAGGAGGCTTAACGGTTGATATTTTAGATACTAAGACAGGAGGGCAGACACAAGTAATCATTCCAAATCGATAATATGAGATTATATACCTACTTATTTTTGTTAATTTTTTTTTTCATATCTAGTTGTGGTGCTTATTATAATCAACCAACTGGAATAGAAAAAGCTATCATCGGAGAAGTTACACCAGCAACTACACTATTAAAAGAGCTACCTAAGGCTAAAGAACAAATTGTAGTTGGACTCTATAAATTTAGAGATCAAACGGGTCAATATAAAGCTTCTGAAAACGGAAGTAATTTTAGTACTGCCGTAACTCAAGGAGCTACTTCGATATTAATCAAGGCGCTTGAGGACTCCAAATGGTTCATTCCTATCGAACGTGAAAATATTGGAAACTTACTCCAAGAACGAAACCTTATTCGTTCAACAAGACAGGAATATACCAAAGATGCTAATCCTAATGTACCTCAAATTACTCCCTTACTTTATGCAGGAGTTTTACTTGAAGGTGGTATTATATCATACGATTCTAATATTATTACTGGAGGTTTTGGGGCACGGTATTTTGGTACCGGAGGATCTATTAAATACAGACAAGATCGAGTTACTATTTATCTTCGAATGGTATCAACTGCCAACGGTAAAATATTAAAATCTGTTTATATTTCTAAAACAATACTCTCTCAGGCTATAGACCAAAGTCTTTTTAAATATGTAAATTTTAAAAGATTGTTAGAAGTTGAGACGGGATATACAACAAATGAACCTGTGCAAATGGCCGTGACAGAGGCGATTGAAAAAGCAGTTTCAACTTTAGTTTTAGAGGGAATAAAAGATGGGATTTGGGAGGCAGATATTGCTCAACCAGAAAAAGATAAACTCTTGAAAAAGTATGGTAAAGAAAACGAAGACGCAGAGGTTACAGCAATATATGGTAGAAGTTTGAAAGAAAGAAGATCTCAATTTGCATTAGAAATAACAGGAGGAACAACACTAATGGATGGCGATTATAGTAATCCGGAGCCTAGACCCATGGGTAGAGGAGCTATAAAATATTTTTTTACTCCAGCAATTAATATAAGTGCTTCTACAAATGCTTTTAAGCTGGCTAATAAGAATTTATTAGATGTAGGTTATTTGACTTATGATTTGAATGCTGAGTATATTTTATTGCCAAAAGACAAACTTAGTCCTTATGTTTATGCAGGTGGTGGATTAGGTATGAATAAAAAATTCGGAAACATACATGCTAAAGTTCAATACGGTTTAGGTATCGAATATATGGCTTCTAATAATTTAGGAATTAAATTGTATGGAGAGCAGAATCTTAATTTTAGCGATAATGTTGATTATATCAAACGAGGAGTTCGCGATGATTATTATTATCGCTTTGGTTTAGGAGTAACCTTCTATTTTCCAAATAAAAACAAACCATTAGTTGCTAAAGGTTTTGCTAATACCACAATTAAATAATCATATTTCATTAACAATATTAATTCCATAATGATGAAAAATATTTATCTTAAAATTAGTTTGATAACCTTATTATTTACATTATTCTCTTGTAGTGAAGAAAAATTCGCTGGAGAAGAGTTTGGAAGCGTTGAGGGCAAAGTAGTAAGCGCTGTAGATTTTAAGCCTTTAGTAAATGTAAAGATATCCTCAAATCCAAATACAAGTGTTGTTTTTACAGATGAAGAGGGTAAGTTCGTAGTTAATAATGTAAAAGTAGGTGATTATTCTTTTGAGGCTCAAAAAGAGGGATATATAGCTAAATTTGAGGCTGCAACGGTGAGTGTTTCTAAAGCCACTAATTTAGTTTTTGAAGTGAAATTATCTACAACCAATAATAAACCTCCAACAACACCTATATTAGTTTTACCCGCTGACAATGCTATTGATCAAACTTTAGATTTGAATTTGGTCTGGACAGCTACCGATATTGAAAAGGATAGTTTAAAATATGAAATTACCTTGAGAAAAGACAATACTAGTGATGTTGCAGTTTATTCTGCTATTTCTAAACCAAATTATACTTTAAAAGGCTTGACATATAGTACAAAGTATTATTGGCAGGTTTCTGTTTCAGATGGTGTTAATCCTCCAGTTTTGAGCGCTGTTCGATCCTTTACAACAGTTGCATTCGCAAGTGCTAGATTCTTATTTGTTAAAAAAAATTACGATAATTATGCAATTTATTCGGGAGATGAAGCTGGAACTCAATTGCGATTGACTAGTTTAGATGTCAATAGTTGGAGACCTAGGAAAAATAATCAAATTAAAAAAATTGCATTTATTAGGGCAAGTGGTGGTCAAAATCATATTTACACTATGAATCCGGATGGTTCCGGAATCTTTAAAGTCACAAACTCAGTTCCTATTGCTGGATTTAATTCTGATTTTATTAATTTTTCTTGGAATACATCTGGAAGTCAGATAATTTATCCCTATTTCGATAAATTATATAAAATAAATAGTGATGGTAGCGGATTGACTAAAATATACCAAACCCCCAATGGAAAATTAATATCTGAATGCGACTGGAGTAACGATGGTTCAAAAATTGCATTAAAAGTGAATGATAGTGATGGTTATAATGCTGAAATTTACGTGATTAATACTGCTGGTATAGTTATAAATCAAGTCATAACTGGCACGACAGGAGCAATTGGTGGTCTTAATTTTTCAATAACTGGACAGAAATTAGTATTTACAAGAGATGTTGCTGGATATGAAGACTCTAATTATAGACAATTGGATACCAAAGTATTTCAATATGTTTTTAGCACTAACTTAGTCAATGAAATGTCACTTGAGAAACCAGCGGGAACACTTGACTTAGATGTTAGATATTCTCCAAATGAGGCAGAATTAATTATAATGAACACCTCTAATGATGGTGTGTCTACTAAAAATATTATAAAATATACTCCTGCTACAAACAGTATAACAGGAGCATCAAGAACAGTTTTGTTTACTAATTCTAGTATGCCTGATTGGGAATAATACAAATAGTTTGTTAAAAAAAAGAAACCCATCTCTTATGATTTGGGTTTTTTTATATAAAAATGAAAGTCTATTTTGACTAAACTCTTCGCAAAACACCATAGGCAAAACCCGAAAAAATAATTATCTTTGCGGCACAACTAACTGCCTAAAGGCAGGCTATACAACTATACTACATGAGTTCAGATACTTCAAAAAGATATGCACTTCGCGGTGTTTCGGCATCCAAAGAAGATGTACACAACGCCATAAAAAATATTGATAAAGGATTATTTCCTCAAGCTTTCTGCAAAATTGTACCAGATTATTTAACTCAAGACGAAGATTATTGTTTGGTTATGCACGCCGATGGAGCGGGGACTAAATCCTCTTTGGCCTACATGTATTGGAAAGAAACCGGAGATATTTCTGTTTGGAAAGGGATTGCGCAAGACGCTTTGATCATGAATATTGATGATTTATTATGCATAGGTGCAACAGATAATATTTTGTTATCTTCTACAATTGGAAGAAACAAAAATCTAATTCCTGCCGAAGTTATTTCAGCAATTATCAACGGAACCGAAGAATTAATCAAAGAATTAAAAACTTTTGGCGTGACGATCCATTCCACAGGTGGTGAAACTGCTGATGTAGGAGATATAGTGCGAACTATAATTGTTGATTCAACAGTAACAGCTCGTATGAAACGCAGCAAAGTAATTGATAATGCCAACATTAAAGCTGGTGATGTAATTGTTGGGCTAGCTTCTTTTGGTCAGGCTACATACGAAAAGAGTTATAATGGCGGAATGGGTAGTAACGGACTTACATCAGCGAGACATGATGTTTTTGAGAAGTATTTAGCAACTAAATATCCTGAAAGCTTTGATGCTGCGGTTCCAGAAGATTTAATTTATTCTGGTCAAGTACAATTGACAGATAAAGTAGAAAATTCTCCTATCAATGCTGGACAATTAGTGCTTTCGCCAACACGAACGTATGCGCCAATAATTAAGAAAATTTTAGACAAATACACCTCTAATGAAATACACGGAATGGTGCATTGTAGCGGAGGTGCTCAAACTAAAATTTTACATTTCGTTGAAAATTTACATATTATAAAAGATAATTTATTTTCAGTTCCTCCATTGTTTAAATTGATCCAAGAGCAATCTAAAACCGATTGGAAAGAAATGTATCAAGTTTTCAATTGTGGACACCGTATGGAAATTTATGTTCCAGAAAATGTTGCTCAAGATATTATTTCAATTTCAAAATCATTTAATGTCGATGCCCAAATTGTGGGTAGAGTAGCGCAATCTGACAGTAAAAAATTGACTATTACCAGCGAATACGGAACTTTCGAATATTAAAATCTATTTATTTAATTTTCTAATTATTTTAAAATGTACGAATTAATCTTTTGGAATTATCTTGAAGGAATTTATTTAAACCATCATGAAGTTTACGAATTCATTTGCGAAGAGCAACCTGAAATTGATGGTCTAGAAGAATTGTCTATTGCCGTTATCTTGAATAGAATTGCATCGGTATTTTCAAAATGGGAAAAAGTAGACGATAGAAGTTGGAAAAATAATGATGGAGTAGGTGCATTTCACATTAGAACCACACCACAAAGTATAAAAATTGATTGCTACGGTACTCAGGGTAAAACCATGGATGCTTTAGTAAATATAATGGAGGAGTTCAAATGTGCTCTTTACGACCCACAAGTTCCACAGCGATATGATGAAATGGCTGAATAGTATTTATAGAAGCTAATCCAGCTCTATATTACAATTCCTCCTTTAAAAAAAATATTTTTCGAAATCCTGAAAGGAGCTTCCGTTGGTCGCTCTTTCAGGATAAGAAAAATTATTTTTTTGCAGTCCGGGCTTTTCATTTCGATCTGGGCTAATCACGAATTGTGAATCTAACTAGAAATCGTTATTTTATCTCTATCACGATCAGTGTTGCTTTATAAAACCATCATTTTTAGTTAACTTAATTGATTTATGTAATTCCCGTAAAGTCAATAAATCACCAAGTTATTATAAATATTTGTGTCTTAATGGCAAATACAATACTCTTAAAAGTAGTGGTGAAATAATTATTTTAAATCAGCGATTATTTAACCGCTGATTCATTTAAAAGGATAGGTTTACCAAATCCTATTTGTTCTAATTTTTTCAATTGTGTTTGTGCATCGCCTACAATCAAATAGATCATTTTATCTGTATTCAAATACTTTTCGGATAGTTTTTTTATGTCAGCTATTGTACTATTTTTTACAACATCCTCTCTTTGCTTTGCATAAGCATCCTCATAATTATAATTGCTAATCCCATAAAGCATTCCAAGCTTAGAAGATAGAGTTTCAAAAGCTCTAGCATTACTTTTTATTAAATATCCTTTGGTTATATCAAGATCATTCTCATTGAAGTTCTTGCCATAATTCTCTAAAATCTCTTTTATCAAACTAATAGATTCAAAGGTTATATTAGAGCGAACACCACTGCCAATAGTAAATGGACCTCTGATAGTAGAACCGGAAAAGGAGGAATTAATACCATAAGTATAACCTTTTCCTTCTCGTAATTGTTGCGTTAGCTGAGAAGCAAATCCACCACCACCAAGACGATAGTTCATTATCATTGCTGGATAATAATCAGCATCAGTAGCCGCAAGAGCAGGATAACCTATTCTAATTACGGATTGTTTTGATCCTGGAACATCATAAAAATAAATTTTTGATGAATCAATTGTATTGGAAACGGTAATTTCAGGGAAAGTAACTTTTTTAGCTTTCCAGTTTTTATTTAAAGTAGCTAACGATTTAATAACGTCATTTTTTGAAACAGCACCTACAATTTGGAAAATCGAAATAGATGGGGAAATGTTTAGTGAATAATACTTTTTTAAATCATCGATAGTAATATCTTTCACTGAGTTTTCATCACCCATTCGATTATAAGATAAAATAGATTCTTTACCGTAAATTAATTTTTTAAATTCATTCCTTGCAATGCTATTCGGATCTGCTTTTTGTTGTTGAATCTGGCTTAAGGTACTTTGTTTAATTAAATCAAATTCTGTGGAATCCCATCGCGGCTGAAGTATTATTTCTGTTACTAAAGCTATTGTTTCATTGTAATTTTTTGCCAATGAATTACCTGAAATAAAAATTCCTTCATCAGTAGCGTAGGCTTTAATTGTGGCTCCAAGACTTTCAATAGCATTTTCGAGTTGTTCTGGAGTTTTGTTTTTTGTGCCTTTTGTCATCAATTCAGCCAGCATATTCGAAACTCCTATTTTAGTAGATTCTTCTAATACCATTCCACCTTTAATTTGTACTAAAAATTGTGTAAGCGGCACTTCCTGATTTTCAATACCTATAAGGTTTAAACCGGATGATAATTTGTTTTTCCAAACTGTTGGTAATTTTACATCAGGGCTTTCTCCATAAGCAGGCTCAATACTTCGATCAAATGTAGAAGGTGTTTTTTCATAGGTTGCAGCAATAGTAGCATCAAAAGCATCTTCTTTGCCTTCAATAATTTTTTCTTCGATAACCGTAGCTAAAGTCGAACCTTTTAAGGCTAAAGCAGATTCTCCTTTTGGTACAAAACTAGTGGCAACAAAATATTTCCCTTTGATATATTTTTGGTAAACACGCATCACATCAGCTGTAGTTACAGCAAGAATATTTTTGACATCCTGAGTAATAAAAGCGGGGTTTCCTGCAAAAATCTCATATTGTGCCAATTGAAATCCTTTGCCTAATACGCTAGATAGTTTGGTATAAAAAGCAGTTTCTTGTCCCGCTTTAATTCTATTTAAATCCTGTTGTGAAATTCCTTTTGCTTCAAAGTCTTTGAAAGCTTCATTTATGCCATTCATTACTTCGTTTAAATTTGTTTTTTCAAAAGCAGTAACACTTAACATATACTGACCTGTTATTTCAGAATTGTATTGGTAAACATCAACCGCATCCGTTACTTTTTTGTCTTCAACGAGTGTTTTGTATAGCGGTGCTTTTTTTCCTTTTGAAAGATAATTAGCTAAAACTTCTAAGGCATAACTATCAGGATGGTATTCGTAAACAGAAGGCCATGTTAAGGTAAGTTGTGGCAAGCGGGCAAAATTATCTTCATAGTATAACTTTTTAGTTTCTGTCAAAGTCACGGGTTGTTTTTCTATTTTTGGAATGTCTTCTCCTCGTTTTATTTCTCCAAAGTATTTTTCGACCCACATTTTTGTCTGCTTCACATCAAAATCTCCTGCAATTGTTAATGTCACATTATTAGGAACATACCAGCGTTTGTAGAAGTTTTTGACATCTTCGAGGGTAGCATTTTGCAAATCTTCTAATGAGCCTATAACATCCCAATTGTATGGGTGTGTGGTAGGATATAGGTTTTTGGATATTACAGAAAAAGTTTGTCCATAAGGTTTGTTGTCATAACTCTGTCTTTTTTCATTTTTCACGACCTGTTTTTCTTTAGCTAAAACTGGCTCTGTTACCGTGTTGATGAAATACCCTAATTTATCGGCTTCGGCCCAAATCATTTTTTCTAAAGCATCTTTAGGAACAGTTTGAAAATAATTAGTTCGGTCACGGCTAGTAGAACCATTTGCCCCTTCGCCACCAATACGAGCACTCATTTTGTCTAATCCTCCTTTACCTAAATTCTCCGATTCTAGAAAAAGTAAATGTTCAAACAAATGAGCAAATCCTGTTCGGCCCACATTTTCTCTGGCTGAACCTACATGACTTGTTAAGGCTACAGCAACAACTGGATCAGATTTATCAATGTGTAAGATGACTTGTAATCCATTTTTTAACGTGAATTTTTCAAATTCTACTTTAAAATCTTTTGATTTCTCATTTTGAGAATAAGAGTAAAAGGTGCTAAAAAGCAAGAAACCGAGTAGGAAGGACTGGATTGATTTCATTTTTAAAATTTAAGTTCTTTGTTGTTTTTTGTAACAAACTAATTTTTCGTTTCAAGCAACTAAAGTATGAAAAATAATCATAAAAAATAGGAGTTTATAGATGGAATTTGTTTAGAAGATAGAGTAAAACTGATTTTTTTTTGCGTTGACTTGCGTGAGGGATAGCAACGAAAATCCTTATTATTCGCCTTAGCGAATGATAAGATTGCAGTGAATAGCCCGACCTTGCTGTAACGATAGTGGAAGTGAGGTCACGCCCAAATAATACTATTATAGATAGAAACGATTGTGAATAGTTAAATTATATTTTGAAAAACATAGCAAAGTATGTCAAAAACTTCGCGAACTTTGCCATTAAATAAAACGTTAAGGAATAATAATTAATATTTGTTTTTGGTAAGCAAAAATGAAGTTGTGTTACTTATTTTTGAAACGATAAAAATAATAAAAAGCTACAGATGAAAATAAATCCAAAAAACGGAATTGATAAGCTCATTTTCGGAATGAAACAAAATGATGTAACAACTATTTATGGTAAGCCAGATAGAAATTACAAGGACGAAGATGATAATGTGATTTTTGCTTATAATAAGCTTAAAATGCGTTTGACTTTCTACGTGGAAGAAGATTTTAAACTAGGTTATATTGTGGCTTCTAGTCCCGATTTAGAGATTTTTGGCAATAAAGTAATTAATCGAAAAATTAATGATGTCAAAAAAGATCTAACTGCAAAAGGAATAACTAAGTTTACTCAAGAAGAGTTTGATACTTTTGAAAACTATTTTAATGAAGAAAATTGGATT
>CBDUEE010000111.1:0-9226 GCA_965366105.1 uncultured Flavobacterium sp.
ATCCTAGTAATAAATCTACGGTCATTCTGTGTGTTATTTGTAGTTAATTTTTATAGTTCGGAACCATCTTGTTCCACATTCTTTTTTTGTTTTTTCACACCATATAGATACAACGAATGATTTGTGATTTCAATGTCAAAAATTTCTTCAATTGTTTTCTTGATGGTTTGGATTCTTGGATCGCAAAACTCGATTACTTCACCAGTATCAGTCATAATTATGTGATCGTGTTGTTTATCAAAATAGGATTTTTCATAATGCGCTTGATTTTGTCCAAATTGATGTTTTCGCACTAAAGCACAGTCTAATAACAATTCAATAGTGTTATATAGCGTAGCCCTACTCACACGGTAGTTTTTGTTTTTCATTTTGATGTAAAGATTTTCTACATCAAAATGCTCTTCACTATCATAAATTTCCTGAAGAATAGCATAGCGTTCAGGTGTTTTCCTATGCCCTTTATTTTCAAGATACATTGTAAAAACATTTTTTACAATTTCTTGGTTTTTCGTGTTATCTGTGGAAATGAGTGTCATATACTGGCAAAGGTAATTTTTTTAGTTTAAAGAATAAAACTTCCGTGATTGTTTAGTTTCAAGTTTATACTGTTTCTAATTTTAAAACTAAAATTTAGACATAAAAACGTTTATTTTTTATGTTTTGTATTCGCGTGTCACTTTATCAACTCCATCAATTTTTTTAATATTATTTATCATTTTTTTCAAAATGGTGTTGTTTTGTACAATTACGGTAACTTGACCATGAAAAATTCCCGCATCAGTATTTAAAGCGATACTTTGAATATTAACATGCATGTTGTTTGAAATAACTTTTGTTAATTGATTCGTAAGTCCTAAAACATCCATTCCTGTTACATTAATAATAGCTTTGAATTCTTCTTGCGAGGAGTCAATCCACTTAGCTAGCATGATTCGATAAGCGTAATTCGATTGCATTCCTATAGCATTAGGGCAGTCTTTTTTATGTACTTTTATTCCTTCATTAATAGTTACAAAGCCAAATACATCGTCTCCAGGAATAGGATTGCAACAAGGTGATAATTTATAATCTAATTTGTCTTGCTCTTTTCCAAAAACAAGTACATCGTAATTACTGCTTATGACTGGTTTATGAATGTCCTCATCCGATGTTGTGCTGGGAGAACGTTTTATTTTATTTTTGAAAAAATTAATAAATGAATTGCTTTTTTGCGCAGCATAATCCTTAAGTTGTTGGTTTTCAATAGCGCCTATTCCAACTCTATAAAATAAATCTAAACTTGTTTTTAGTTTAAAAAAGTTGACTAACTCATTTATAACTTGCTCGCTTAAAGTTATTTTTAAGTGTTTTAATTTTCGGGTAAGCAGCTCTTTCCCTTCTTCACCAATTTTCTTAGTATTTTCGTTCAGAACATTTTTTATCTTCGTTTTCGCTCTCGAAGTGGTCACATAATCAAGCCAGTTGATTGTTGGTTTTTGATGCTGTGAGGTAATTACTTCTATTTGGTCACCACTTTTTAATTCAAAATTTAGAGGTACTAATTTTCCATTGACACGTGTTCCTCTAGTTCGAATTCCTATTTCTGAGTGAATGCTGAACGCAAAATCTAATGATGTTGCGCCTTTGGGCAACGATTTAATTTCTCCTTTTGGTGTAAAAACAAAGATTTCTTTGGAATATAAATTCATTTTGAAATCTTCTACAAAATCTACAGCATTTGTTTCTGCATTTTCTAATGCTTCTTTTAGTAAATTAAGCCATATATCTAAACCACTTTCTTCAGTAGCACCATTTTTATATTTATAATGTGCTGCATATCCTTTTTCGGCAATTTCATCCATTCGTTCACTTCGTACTTGTACTTCTACCCAGCGACCTTTTGGTCCCATAACGGTAATGTGCAAAGCCTCATAACCAGTTGATTTTGGAGAAGAAATCCAATCACGTAACCTGCTTGGACTCGGTCTGTAATGATCCGTTACTATGGAGTATATTTTCCAAGCAATAAATTTTTCTTCGTGTGGATTGGATTTATAAACAATGCGCAAAGCAAATTTATCATACACTTCTTCGAAGCTTACGTTTTGCGCTTGCATTTTTCTGCGAATCGAATATATAGATTTTGGTCGTCCTTTTATAATGTAATCAACACCTTCTTCATCTAATGACTTTTTGATCACATCAGAAATGGATTTGATATAATCGTCCTGTTCTTCTTTGGTTTCTTTTAATTTACTTACAATTTCATTGTAGATGGTTGGTTCAGTATATTTTAAACCTAAATCTTCCAACTTTGACTTAATGTTATATAAACCCAATCGGTGTGCTAAAGGCGCATATATGTATAAAGTTTCGGATGCAATTTTAGTCTGTTTATCTTCTCGCATGGATTCCATTGTTTGCATATTATGCAAACGGTCAGCGAGTTTTATAAGAATAACACGTACATCATCATTCAGAGTTAATATCATTTTTCGGAAATTCTCCGCTTGCATCGATATGTTCAAATCTTTTTGAACCAAGGCAATCTTGGTCAATCCTTCCACAATTTGCGCCAGCTTGGGATTAAACATGCGTTCGATGTCTTGAACCGTAATTGGTGTATCCTCGACTACATCGTGTAATAAAGCCGCTGCAATTGAGGTAGCGCCTAAGCCTATTTCTGAGGCTACAATTTTTGCAACAGCAATGGGGTGAAAAATATAAGCTTCACCAGATTTTCTTCGTTGTTCTTTATGTGCATCTACAGCAACATCAAATGCTTTACGGATAAGTTTTTTATCCTCATCAGTTAAGGTTTGATAGCTTATACGGAGCAGCTCTTTGTATTCCTGAGCAATTGCTTTGTTTTCTTTTTCTAAATCAATTTCTATCATAATGGGCAGGATTCAATTCCTAAAAATAGAAATTAGTTAGGAGATACACAAGAAAATTCGGTATTCTGTTTTAAATAAAAAGTTTAGACTTTCAGCATTTTATTATTGAACTTTACTAAAATTCAAATCTTGAAAATCATAACTAAAATCGGTTAGTTCAGAAATGGGTTTCATTGTTAATCGAACTGCTTTTCCAGTGGCATCACATTCAAAAAATAAATGCGCATCCGCATGAAAATAAGTATTGTTCCATTTTACAACATAATTATTTTCTTTGTAGAAAAAAACTTCTCCAATAAGTTGAGGAGAACGTTTTGAAGCAAAATATAATTTTCCTTTTTTTTCTGATAACACTACTTCTCCAAACCAATTATCTTTGTAAGTACCAGTTATGGTTTTGAAATCGATTTTAAAATTATCTTTTTTGTTTTTGGCTACAGTTGCCCAAACAGCCTCTGTTTTTTTATCGGCCGATGCTTCATTTTCTTTTAGACTTTTGCTGTAATTGGCAACATAATCTTCTGCTTGTATGCCTAAATAACTATCCTTTATCGTATTTGTGATCGCCCTAAATGCAGCGCCTGATTGTTGATTTGTCAATACAATAATTCCTAAATTTAATTCTGGTATTAGCGTAACTTGAGTAACAATTCCTTCTAACCCGCCAGTGTGAGTCACTTGTTTGTATCCTTTTACATCACTCAAAAACCAACCTAAACCATATCCGCTGAAATGTGTGTTATATGGTGGTCTTGGATTTACTGGAATTATAGTTTGCAATTGCCACATTTCATTATGCTGTTTTTTAGAAAATAATTGCTTGTTATCTGTACCATATTTCCCATCATTCATTTGCATAATCGTCCATTTACTCAAATCATTTACACTCGAATAAATTCCTGCTGCAGCATCAAAAAGTTGATTTTGATAGCGCTTAATTACTTTTAATTTTCCATCGATGGGAACGTGAGGAGCTATGATATTAGTAGAATCTTTTAATCGTAAATAAGAAGCCGCACTATTGTTCATTTCTAGTGGTTTCATGATGCGTTGTTCTACAAAATCACACCAACTTAGACCAATTGCTACACGAATAACTTCTCCCGCAACAATATACAGTAAATTATCATAGTCATATTGAGTTCTAAATGCCGAAACAGGTTTAAGATACTGTAAGTTCTGAATAATATCTTGTGCGGTGAAATCACTTCCGTCAGGCCAAATCATTAAATCTCCTGCGCCAAGACCCAAACCACTTCGGTGTGTGAGTAAATCCCGAATAGTAAACTCATTAGTTACATAGTCGTTATACATTCTGAAATTTGGAAGGTATTTAATGACTTTATCGTCCCATTTTACTTTTCCTTCGTCCACAAGCATGGCCAAAGCCGCACTAGTAAAAGCTTTACTGTTTGAGGCTATTCCAAAAAGAGTATTGGCATCTACTTTTTCATTCGTCAAAATTGATTTTACGCCATATCCTTTTGCATGAACTATTTTTCCGTCCTTTACTATTGCAACTGCAATTCCTGGAACATTAAATGTTTTTAATGTTTTTTCTACCAATTCATCTACTTGCGAAGTACTAATTTGTGCAAAAAGATTTGCAGTCGAAATCATTAAAATTAAAAGAGTAATTGTGATTTTTTTCATATTTCAATAGGTGTTATTAATTCAATATTTTTTAAAATCTGTAATCTAAAATCTGCAGTCTAAAACCCTCTTTGTCTTTTGGCTTCGAAAATTAAAATCGCTGCGGCAACCGAGACATTCATAGAATCGATTTCTCCTTGCATTGGAATAATGATGTTTTGCGTGGCTTCTTTTCGCCATTCCTCTGTTAATCCCGTAGCTTCTGTACCTACAACTAAAGCAGTTGGCACTGTGTAATCTTGTGTGTGATATGAAGTCGAATTTTGTAATGTAGCACAATAAAAATTGATTTTTCGATCTTTCAAAAAAGCAATAATTTCCGATGTTGTTCCCGTAGCAATTTGGTTAGTAAAAAGACAACCAACACTGGAACGCACAATATTAGGATTGTATAAGTCACTTTTTGGATTAGCAATAATCACAGCGTCAAGATTTGCAGCATCGGCTGTTCTCAGTAATGCACCAATATTACCAGGCTTTTCGGGTGCTTCGGCAACTAAAATCAATGGATTCTCTGATAGTTTTAAATCAGATAGTTGTAGTGTTTTTGTTTTGGCTACAGCCAAAATTCCTTCAGTAGTATCTCGATAGGCCAGTTTTTGATAAACTTCCTTGTTGATTTCTATTAATTCGGCATTTTCGCATAGTTGACGTGCTTCTAGGTCTGAACAAAGTTCAGGTAAAAACAACAGTGTTTCCATTTCGTAACCGCCTTTTATGGCTATTGAAATTTCACGTTTTCCTTCCATCAAAAACGTTCCCGATTGTTTGCGTACTTTAGCTTTTTCTTGCAATTGAACTAAAGATTTTATGTATGGATTTTGTATCGAAGTGATTTGTTTCAAGATCTCAACTATTTAATTAAAAGCTACAAAGATACATAGAGAAAATTCAGTTTTTATAATAGGGTTCGAATATTTGTTTAGCAGCAACAGAATTCTTAATTATGAGTGTTTCAAACTGATTTGAATAGTTTTTTCTTTATTTTTGTAAAAATCGAAAATTTAAATTTCCAATACAAATGTTTCAAATGCTGGATATCATTGGTACAATGGCTTTTGCAATGTCAGGCGCATTGACGGCCATGAATAAAAAGATGGATCCTTTTGGGGTTTTTATTATTGCATTTGTAACTGCGGTTGGTGGTGGAACCTTACGAGATATATTGATTGGGAGAACACCAGTGGGGTGGATGCTGGATTTAAAATACGTTTATGTAATAGGTCTCGCTTTTGTTTTGGCCATTATTTTTAGAAAAAAATTCGATAGATTGCGAACCTCATTATTTTTATTTGATACAATAGGATTGGGTGTTTTTACATTGATAGGTCTTGAAAAAGGAATAAATACGGGACTTCATCCTATTATTTGTATTGCATTAGGTACTATGACAGCCTGTTTTGGTGGTGTTATCCGAGATATTTTATGTACTGAAATCCCAGTTATTTTTAGAAAAGAAATATATGCGACTATATGTATTTTGGGTGGAATCGTGTTTTTCTTACTTCGAAAACTCAATTTAGATAACGATGTTTTATATCTAACGACTTCATTAGTAATAATTTCTGTTCGTTTGATAGTCGTAAAATTCAAATTATCCTTACCTACTTTAGAAAATAAATAAAAATACTTAATTTCCGAAAGTCTAAAATAAAAGTGTGAAAAATTATTCTGTCAAACAATACCAACAAAGTGATTATCTTACTTGGAATACCTTTATTAGCAAAGCCAAAAATGCTACTTTTCTCTTTGAACGTGATTTTATGGAATATCATAAAGAACGATTTGATGATTTCTCGCTAATGGTATACAAAGATCAAAAATTGGTTGCCGTTTTGCCTGCAAATCGAGTAGGAGATACCGTTTATTCGCATCAGGGTTTGACTTATGGAGGTTTGGTGTACAATGAAAAGGTAAAACTAGCAACAGTTTTAGCTATTTTTAGAAGTGTTTTGGTTTTTTTAGATAATAATAAGATTAAACTACTTCAACTTAAAATGTTACCAAGATTTTATGCAGATTTTTACTCGGAAGAATTAGAGTATATACTTTTTTTGATTCAAGCCAAGTTAATTCGCAGAGATACAAATGCAGTTATTGATTTGCAAAAAAATTTTTCAATTTCCAAGGGGCGAATGGAGGGAGTTTTGAAAGCTAGAAAGCATAAGCTAATAATTAAAGAAGAACCTTATTTTGAAATGTTCTGGAATGAGATTTTAATTCCCAATCTTGAGCAAAATCATCAAGCTAAACCAGTTCATTCATTAGAAGAAATTCAAGATTTACAGCAAAAATTCCCTAATAATATTCGACAGTTTAATGTTTATTATAACAAAAAAATAGTTGCTGGAACCACTATTTTTGAAACTAAAAATGTAGCACACGCACAATATATTTCAGGAAATCTTGATAAAAATATTTTGGGAAGTGTCGATTTTTTATATCACAATCTTCTCACTTCTGTTTTTAAAAATAAAGCCTTTTTTGATTTTGGTATTTCTAATATAAATCAAGGTAAAAACGTCAATGAAGGATTATCATATTGGAAAGAAAGCTTCGGAGCTAATATTGCAATACATGATTTTTTAGAAGTTTCTACTGCGAATTCCCATTTTTTAGAAAATGTTTTACTATGATTAAATTTTTAGATTTAAAAAAAATAAACGATCCTTATGAAACTGCTTTTCAAGAAAAATTAAAAGCAGTTTTAGCAAGTGGTTGGTACATTCTAGGAAATGAAGTTGCAACATTTGAAACCAATTTTGCTCAGTATTGCGAAAAAAAATATTGCATTGGAACCGGAAATGGTTTAGATGCTTTAGTCCTAATTTTTAAAGGATATATTCAATTAGGTAATTTGCAAAAGGGTGATGAGGTTATTGTTCCCGCAAATACTTATATAGCTAGTATTTTAGCTATTTTGCAAGCTGATTTAATTCCGATTTTGGTCGAGCCAAAACTCACAACGTATAACATTAATCCAGATTTGATTGGCGACAAAATTACATTAAAAACCAAAGCTATTTTAGCCGTTCATTTGTACGGACAATTAGCTGAAATGGATGCAATAAATGAAATCGCGACTAAATATGATTTGATTGTAGTAGAAGATGCAGCGCAGGCTCATGGAGCCAAAAAAAGGCTAAAATCTAAAATCGTTACTCTAAAATCTGCAATCGCATATAGTTTTTATCCTGGAAAAAATCTTGGCGCATTAGGAGATGCCGGTGCAGTACTCACAAATGATTCTGAATTGGCAAAAGTAATTCTATCACTCCGTAATTATGGTTCTGAAACAAAATATTATAACGATTATATAGGTGTAAACTCTAGATTAGATGAATTACAAGCGGCTTTTTTGAATGTTAAATTACCAAATTTAGATGCTGATAATGAGAAACGAATTACCATTGCAAAACGCTATTTATCGGAGATAAAAAATGATAAAATTAGTTTACCATTCTACGATAATTCATCGAATCATGTTTTCCACTTATTCGTGGTAAGAACTAAAAATAGGACTGAATTACAAAATTATTTAGCTCAAAACGGGATTCAAACAGTTATTCATTATCCTATTCCACCACACAAACAGAAAGCTTTAAAATCCTTTGCTAATTTGTCTTTACCCATTACCGAAAAAATTCATGATGAAATCTTAAGTTTGCCTATAAATCCAGTTTTGAAAGCAGATGAGGTAGATTTTATTGTTAAAATAATTAATCAATTTTAATTTGAATTTTATTAAAAAAATACTACAAACTCAATTATTCAAAATCTCTTCTTTAAATAGCTTGAGTATTTTGATTAAAATGGGTATCGGACTCATAACTTCTAAAGTGATTGCGGTGTTTGTAGGGCCTGGAGGAATGGCATATATTGGTAATTTCAGAAATTTTATGACGTCATTGGAGGGTGTCTCTACCCTAGCTTTTCCTTCAGGTATTGTGAAATATATCAGCGAAAGTGAAGACCAAGCCAATGAACTCAATAAAATAGTTACTACTTTATTGTTGACTTTTTTGGGATTTTCAACCTTATTGAGTATTCTAATTTTTACTTTTTCTGATTATCTATGCGCAAAGATTTTTGGTAACAATTTTCAGTATCAAATCGTATTTAAAGCTGTAGCGATTGTTTTGCCGTTTAGCGTTGTTTCAGTGCTTTTTGTTAGTATTATAAATGGTTTAGGGAAGTATAGTAAGTTAATTTATGCTACTATTTTTAGTAATATTTTAGCATCCTTATTAACCGTGGGGTTAATTTTTCAGTTTAAATTAATAGGAGCACTTCTTTCAATAGCTATGAATCCAGCTATTCTTTTTGCAGTAAATTTTTTCTTTGTTCCCAAAGAATTGCAAATATTAAGAAGGATTGATGTGAGGAAATATGATTTTTCAGTGATAAAGAAACTGGCTGGATTTTCTATTATGATTCTACCTTCTTTTTTGTTAAATCCCTATATTACTTTAGAAATTAGAAAATTCTTAATTGTAAATGTAGGGCTATATGAATCAGGTTTTTGGGAGGCTATAACTCGAGTTTCTAATTTATATTTGATGTTTATAAGTACTTTGGTCAGCCTTTATTTTTATCCACAGTTGATAAAATCTAAAAGTGAATCCCAAACAAAGCAAGTGTTTTTTAATTTTTATAAATCAATTATTCCGCTATTTGTTTTCTGCACAATAGTAATT
>CBDUEE010000112.1:0-9172 GCA_965366105.1 uncultured Flavobacterium sp.
AATGCTTTTTATTTGAAATGTCCATTAATTACTACGGATTTTAAAAATTTGTTTCATACTAAATCCCGAAAGTAAGTTGAGATCCTTTCGGGATAATTTTTTTTTATTTTGCAATTTCTCAATTACAGTAAGTGGTTTGGCAATAGTTTCACGTGGAACAAAATGATTTCAGATTTGTGAATAACGATTTTTGATTTCAGATGTAAAAAAAATAAATTAAAATTGAAATCTTAAATAAAGATAAAATCAGAAATCCCAAATCAGAAATCTGGAATCGAAAATTCCTACCTTCCCATATAAATCAACAATACCGAAACATCACTGGGTGAAACTCCACTTATTCGCGATGCTTGAGAAATTGTCACTGGACGAATCTTGCTTAACTTTTGTTTGGCTTCTATAGACATCGACTTGATTTTATTATAATCAAAATCTTCAGGAATTTTGACGTCTTCTAGTCGAAGCAATTTATTAGCATTATTTCTTTCCTTTTCAATATAGCCTGAATACTTAACTTGAATTTCTGCTTGTTCTATAATTTCTTGATCTAAATCATTTTCGGAAATATATTCTCTCACTTTGTCAAACTTCAACATATCGTCGAGTTCGATTTGCGGACGAGAAAAAACTTTAAACATTTTATCACCTTGAGTAATTAATGCAGTCTCTTTAGCTTCTAAAATAGGATTTGCTTCAGCAACAGATACACTGGTATCTTTGAAAAAAGCAACCATCTTTTCTGATTCTTTAAGTTTATGTTCCATACGACGCAAACGCTTTTCCGAAGCCAAACCTATTTCATAGGACATTGGAGTTAATCTAAAATCAGCGTTGTCTTGACGAAGTAAGGTTCTATATTCAGCACGAGAAGTAAACATTCTATAGGGCTCTTCCGTTCCTTTTGTAATTAAATCATCGATAAGAACTCCAATATATGCTTCATCTCTTTTTAAAATCAATGGTGCTTTTTCATGCACCTTTAAATGCGCATTTATTCCAGCCATCAAACCTTGAGAAGCTGCTTCTTCATATCCTGTCGTCCCATTAATTTGACCAGCGAAGTACAAGCCTTCAACTAACTTTGTTTCCAAAGTATGTTTCAATTGTGTCGGTGGAAAATAATCATACTCAATTGCATAACCTGGACGAAAGAATTTCACCTTTTCAAAACCAACAACTGTACGCAAGGCTTTGAACTGAATATCCTCTGGCAACGAAGTTGAAAATCCATTTACATAAACCTCACAGGTTTTCCAACCTTCGGGTTCTACAAATAATTGATGTCTTTCCTTATCTGCAAAACGATTAATTTTATCTTCTATTGACGGACAATATCTCGGACCAAGGCTTTTGATTCTTCCATTGAACATTGGCGAACGATCAAAACCTTCTCTTAAAACATCATGAACGGCTAAAGAAGTATACGTCATGTGACAAGATCTTTGATGAATTAAGGGAGATGTCACATCAGAATAGGAAAATTTATCTGGCTTAGCATCTCCTTTTTCTTCGTTCATTTTAGAATAATCAAGAGAACGTCCATCCACTCGTGGCGGCGTTCCCGTTTTCATTCTACCAGATTCAAATCCTACTGCAACCAAATCTTCCGTTATTCCATAAGCAGCACTTTCGCCTGCTCTACCTCCACCAAATTGTTTTTCACCAATATGAATTAATCCATTTAGAAAAGTTCCATTAGTCAAAACAACTGATTTAGATCGTATCTCCAATCCTAGCGAAGTTCGAATTCCTTTTATCTTTCCATTTTCAATGATTAAACCTTTAACCATTTCCTGATAAAAATCAAGATTCGGAGTTCCTTCCAACATCATCCTCCATTCTTCAGCGAACCGCATACGATCACTTTGAACTCGTGGAGACCACATTGCAGGCCCCTTTGATTTGTTCAACATCTTGAACTGAATAGCAGTTCTATCTGAAACAATTCCCGAGTAACCGCCAAGCGCGTCAATCTCCCGAACGATTTGTCCTTTTGCGATTCCTCCCATTGCAGGATTACAAGACATCTGCGCTATGTTTTGCAAACTCATGGTTACCAATAAAGTCTTTGAACCTAAATTTGCCGCGGCCGCCGCCGCCTCTGAGCCAGCGTGACCGGCTCCAACGACTATCACATCATATTCCTCTAAAAACATCTGTTATGGATTTTAACCCTATTAAAAATAGGATTGTGATTTTGAATTCTTAAATTATTGTTCCACGTGAAACAAATTTTTTTTATAATGATAGCCATCTTTACTCTGTTCCACGTGAAACAAAAAAAGTATAGAGACCAAGTTATGTTCCACGTGAAACATAGTTAAGTAAATGAGTTTTTAAAACTATCGTTCCACGTGGAACAGTAAAATTTTCTCATCTTCTTTTTGACGCATTAACAGCTCTTCTGCTTCGCCCTTGTCTTTAAAACCACAATAATGTAAAATACCGTGAACCAGAACACGCTTTAATTCTTCTTCAAAAGGAACATTGAAGTCAATAGCATTATCTTTTACCCTTTCAATTGATATGAAAATATCGCCATTTATTTCATTACCCATAGTGTAATCAAAGCTAATAACATCTGTTAGCGTATCGTGATTTAGATATTCTAAATTGATTTTATGTAAATATTCATCATCGCAAAAAATGTAGTTTACCTCCCCTTCCTTCTTGCTTTCGGATGCAATAACACGAGACAACCACAAAGCAATTGCTTCTTCGTTGTCTAAACTAAATTCTGTTTCGTAATTAAAATTGATCATTTTTTATTAAAATATTCTTGAACCTTTTGATTAAAATTCGAGCGCAAAGGTAATGATTGTCTGTTTAATATTTCGATACTGTTTAAATATTCTAATAGAGCTGGTGGTAATGCATTAGAACGATTGTTAAATTCCTTTGTATTGCTTTCAGATTGACGTTTGTTTTCTTCACCTTGTTGTTGTAGAGCGGTATTTAACTTGAGTAAATCTTGCTTGACATTAAGTATCTTTTGAAGCGTTTCGTTTTTAAAACCCTTGTTTAAAAGTTCCTTTTCTATTTGCTTCATTTGCTCCAAGACACTTTGACCATTTCCACCTAATCCCTTTTTATTAAGTTCGTTTTGCAAAGCTTCTCTCAATTGTTTTTGCTCTTTATAAATTTCCATAATAGCTTCAGCATCTCCTTCTCCATTATTGCCATCTTCTCGACTTTGTCCAGACTTACCTTGATTTCCGTTTTGACCGGTACCAGATTTCATTTTACTCTTCATTCCATCTTTCATCTTTTCGCCTAATCCTTCTTGCTTTTTAATAATATCAGGTAATTGTGTTCCTTGTCCTTCACCTGGTTTTGGTTTTCCTGAACTAATTCCTGCCATTTGCATTTGCATAGAATTTAGCATATCACTCAAAAAATCAGCTAATTTATTAGCCGATGCAATTGTGTATTGTTGATGAGATAAACCTTTGGGCAATTGCGCATCTGTTAAACTAGACAAAGATTTATCAATATTATAAACAACATTGCCTAATTCTTTAGTGATATCTTCCGCAATTTTAGGGTTGCGCAACGACATTGCAAACAAACTATCATCAACATGCTTGAACTGTAATTTTAAATCCTGTTGGATTTTTATGTTTTTATTAAAAGCTGGAGATCCTGATCTGTGTTTTTTAAATTGATTCATTAAGTCTTCTTGTGATAAAGAAAAAGCTAACAAGTTATCTAATACTTGTCGCAACATAGTAACGTCTTCCTGCAATTGTTCCTTCTCTGCACCATCCAAACTCTCGGTCATTTTTTGCGCTATTTCCTTCATTTTTTTAGATGCGCTTTTTTGATTTGGTTTGGCCTTATCCTTTCTATTATTCTTTAATTCCTCTATCGCACTATTTAAATCTTGTTTAATATTTTTAGCTTTTGTAGCGTCTTCCGGAAAGTTCAAAGGGGATTTCAAATCTTTATTATCTTTACTTAACTCATTTAAGTTTTTTTGAATCTTCTCAAATTCGTTGTTAATCTCTTCTTGTTTTTCTAACTTATTATCCTTTTCATTGTTCGATAATTCTTCTTGTTGCTTAGAAAGTGAATCCAATTTTTTTCCTAATTGTTCTGCTTTTTTTTCTACGTAAAACTTCTTAGTCAATTCTACTAATTGTTCAAGATTCTTATTTTGATTTTTACTGTTTTGCTTGAATTGCTCTAACTTGGTTAGAAATTCTTCACTCTTAATTTTATCATTTAGTTCTTTAAGTTCATCTAATAGTTTGTAATTTTTTTCTAATTCTTTATCTGCTTTATCCATCCGATTTTTAAGTTCTTCCTTAAATTCATCCTTAGGAGACGTTTTAAATTTATCTAAATTATCGTTCATTTTCTTTGTAAACTCTTTCATCATTTCATCTTGTTTCATCTGACGTTTGATGAAATCAGTAATTTTCTGTTGCTCTTTGAAGTCTAAACTTTCTTTTTCTTTTCCGATTTTTTGAAGTTTCTCCATCTCAGAAATTTGCTTATCTTGAATTTTTAAAGATTTCTCTAGACTGTTAATGTTCTCGTTATGTTGTTCCAAAATCTGTTCTTCTTTTTCTAAATCAGTAGCTATTCGATTAGAAAACACAGAAGACTTGGAGCTTTTAAAATTATGAATCGCATCATTATCAAAAATTTCAAAATAATAATCATAAGAGACCCCTTGTTCCACGGGTAAATTACTAGGAAAGGCAAACACAAACTGATCAAAAGAATTATTCTTAATTGATATTGAACCGCGTTTTTTTGATGCTGGCTTATCGCTTTGATAATATATAATTTGAAGTTTGGAAAAACCGTAATCATCTGAAATTTGTCCCAACATGTAGTTATTAGCAACCTTCAAACTGTCTGGCGCTTTGCTAACAGTAATCACTGGATACTGATCTTTTACTACTGATAACTGATAACTAAGTTTTTCATAGTTTTTTACTTTATTATTGGAAGTAATAATTTGATAATCTGTATCTTGAAATATACTTTTAGACAAAATAAAAGAATTGTCAGATTTTGAAAAAGGAAAAGTTAAATTCTCATTGATCCAGTCTGCTTTCTGTGTAGAAAAAGTATTCATTTTCCAAGTTACATGAGTACCTTCTGGAATAATAGCATTACCCGTTCCTTTTATAATTTCGGTTTTTTTATTCAAATAAGATGGAAAATTTAATTTCATTTCAAAATTAGCAATTGAAGGAACGGTGAAAACTTTCAATTCATAATCCTGTGAAGCAATAGAATTTGTTTCAATGTGGAACGATTTATTTTTAGATATCTTAGTGATCTTAAATTCGAAGTCGCCTGAAGAAGTAGATTCCATAAAATAGCTTTCATCATCTATGAAAATCATAACATTCTCTGGAACTACTTTGCCTACCGTTTTGAATCGAATTATAAAATCATCACCCTGTTGGGTTTCTAAAGTAGAATTAAGAATCACAAATTTAAAAGGTGCTGGAGGTAGAAAAACAGCATTAAAATGAACAACTCTATTTAAACTTTGAGAAATCAGTTTGGCATTACCTGTAAAATAAAATGCTGCAAACAACAAAACAGGAATTAATGCTAAAGGAAAATATTTCTTATTACTCTTAAAATTAATTGCATTGCCAAAAGGAATTGGTTGTAATAAATTAGCCTTTTGCTCAATAGAAGCCAATAGCAATTCAGATTGTACTTCTTGATTATTAGGATTCGATAATTGTAAAAAATTTATCAGTTTGTCACTCACTTCGGTAAAATGATTTCCAATAATGGTCGAAGCTTGATTGTAATCTATACCTTTTTGGAGTTTACATAATTTGAAAATTGGAAACAGAATAAAGCGGAATAGCAAATAAACCTCTACAACTATAAAAGTCCAAAATAAAACGGTTCTTCCCATTGGCTTAAGCCAAAGAAAATATTCAATAAAAAGCGTAAATAGAAAATACAATAAACCTAATCCGATAAAGAAAATGGTTCCTCGTATCAATTCATTAGTATAAAACTTCCTAATGAATGCTTCTAATTTTTGATAAATAAAATGCTGATGTTCCAAAATAGTTAACAATTATATATAACCAATAAAAGTAATAATTTTAATTAGATATTAAACAAATAAGAAATTTACTCGATTATAAAATTATAAGACAAATTACTAAATGGTTCTAATTGAATTCATTTTCTAATTTTCTCATTAGAATTGTATCTTTGCCCAAAATTATAAGCAATGTCTAAACAAGTTCGTGTGCGTTTTGCACCAAGTCCAACTGGACCTTTACATATTGGCGGAGTGCGTACCGCATTATTCAATTATTTGTTTGCCAAAAAAAACAATGGTGTTTTCTTCCTAAGAATAGAAGATACAGACCAAAACCGTTTTGTACCAGGAGCCGAAGAATATATACTCGAAGCATTGAAATGGTTAGGAATTTCACCTGATGAAACCATTGGTATAAATGAAAAATTTGGTCCTTACCGTCAAAGTGAAAGAAAAGATTTGTACCAGCAATATGCACTTCAATTAGTCAATTCGGATAATGCCTATTATGCATTTGATACAGCAGAAGCATTGGATACCGCCAGAAAGCAAGATGAAGAACAAGGAATCACCTTTATTTATAATCATCATAATAGAGAAAAACTGGATACGTCATTGGTGATTTCTGCTGAAGAAACAGCAAAAAGAATTGCAAATGGCGAACACTATGTCATTCGTTTTAAAACTCCTGTTGATGAAACATTGCATTTGAATGATATTATACGTGGTGATGTGAAATTTGAAACAAGCCTTTTAGATGATAAAGTATTGTTTAAAAGTGACGGAATGCCAACCTACCATTTAGCTAATATTGTGGATGATCATTTAATGGAAACTTCTCATGTAATTCGTGGAGAAGAATGGTTACCCTCTATGCCTTTACATGTTTTATTATACAGAGCTTTTGGATGGGATGCTCCCCTATTCGCCCATTTACCATTGATAATGAAACCAGTTGGTAACGGAAAATTATCGAAACGAGATGGTGACAAATTAGGTTTTCCTGTATTTCCATTAGATTGGAAAACTGACGAAGGGATTTCTTCTGGTTACAGAGAAAAAGGATTTTTCCCAGAAGCGGTGCTTAACTTTTTAGCGTTACTAGGTTGGAACGACGGAACCGAAAAAGAATTGTACACTCTAGAAGAATTAGTAGCTTCTTTTGATTTGAATAGAGTTCATAAAGCGGGTGCAAAATTTGATCCAGAAAAAAACAAATGGTTCAATCATCAATATTTAATGAAGCAGAAAGATTCGGATCTAGCAAAAGCCTTCGCTCCTACTTTAGCTGAAAAAAATATAGATGTATCAGAAGATACTTTGATCAGAATAGTTTCGTTGATAAAAGAACGTGCTCATTTCGTATCGGAATTTTGGGAAATGAGTGATTTCTTTTTTGTGCCTCCAGTAGCTTATGATGAGAAAGCAACTAAAAATTGGAAGTCAGAAACTCCAACTTTAATGCAAGAGTTAATAACTGTTATCAAAGAAATTACTGATTTTACGTCAATCAATATTGAAACGATTGTAAAAGATTGGATGACAAAAAATGAAATTGGAATGGGAAAAATAATGCAACCTTTCCGTTTAAGTTTGGTAGGTGCTTTAAAAGGTCCTCACCTATTTGATATTGTTGAAATTATAGGAAAACAAGAAACCATCAAAAGAATTGAAAAAGCAATTGCTACTTTATAATAATTATTAGCCCTGAAATTCAGGGCTTTTTTGTGCTTATTAAAATTTATAAAATCAACCAAATTTTTAAATAGTAGTTATCAACAGAAACCTAATTTTAATTTTGTAAATTGTCAGTTAATTTTTAACTAAAATAAAAAACAGTATGGACATTGCATTACTTATTTTGCTTGTATTAGGTTTATTCATTTTACTTTCTTCGTTTTTTACAGTAAAACAACAAACAGCAGTTGTAGTAGAACGTTTTGGAAAGTTTTTAAGCATCAGACAATCTGGCTTGCATTTAAAAATCCCTGTAATAGACAGAATTGCAGGACGTGTTAATCTTAAAATTCAGCAATTGGATGTTATCATTGAAACAAAAACAAAAGATAACGTTTTTGTGAAACTAAAAGTTTCGGTTCAGTTTATGGTTGTTCAAGAAACGGTTTACGATGCTTTTTATAAATTAGAATATCCACACGATCAGATTACCTCTTACGTTTTTGATGTGGTTCGAGCAGAAGTTCCAAAGTTAATTTTAGATGACGTTTTTGAAAGAAAAGACGATATTGCAGTTGCAGTAAAAAGAGAATTAAATGAAGCAATGACTACTTATGGTTATACGATCATCAATACTTTGGTAACTGATATTGATCCCGATATTCAAGTAAAAAATGCGATGAACAGAATAAATGCAGCTGATAGAGAGAAAACTGTTGCTGAGTTTGAAGCAGAAGCATCAAGAATTAGAATTGTGGCTAAAGCGGAAGCAGAAGCTGAAAGTAAACGTTTACAAGGTCAAGGTATTGCAAATCAAAGAAGAGAGATTGCAAAAGGATTAGTAGAAAGTGTTGATGTATTAAACCGAGTAGGAATTAATTCTCAGGAAGCTTCTGCTTTAATTGTTGTTACTCAGCATTATGATACACTACAAGCTATTGGTGCTGATGCTAATTCTAACTTAATTTTGTTACCCAATTCCCCACAAGCTGGTAGTGATATGCTTAACAATATGATTGCTTCCTTTAGCGCTTCTAATCAAGTAGGTGAAATGATGAAAATTAGAAATGATAAAGCAAGTCCTAAAAAACAAAATAGAACAGATTACAAATTACCAGAAGCTCCTAGCAGTCCTGAAACAGAAGAATAAATTAAATAGTATATTTAAAAAGAAAAAAGAGGCTTATAAGCCTCTTTTTCTTTTTGTAAACCAATTTTTTACAAATGGAACTGCTTTATTAAGTACAAATGGCACACTTGCAGAAACAATAGCGCCATAAGGAATGGCTGAACTATAAGTACTAATTAAATCGCTTACAATATTTTGAGGTGTTAAGTTTTCCTTTGTTTTCTTTACACCAAAAACCAATTTTTGGTAACTAATTTCTTTTTCTATTTTTAAAATTTCAAGTTCTCTATCTATTTGAGAATAAGAAGTATATTTTTTGATCTCCATAATTT
>CBDUEE010000113.1:0-9115 GCA_965366105.1 uncultured Flavobacterium sp.
ATAGTAACAACTGTTGTTTTTTTATATTCTTGTGATAGAGATTACAATGATGTTGGTGGCGATTTGATAGGGGGAAATAATTTTGATCTCAGTAGTAAAACATACACTGTGGTTGGATACAATCAAAAAACAGGGCCAATACAATCTAATAATCTTGAGATTAATCCATTAGGTATTTATAGCGATACTAATTTTGGGGAAACTACAGCCAATTTTAATACACAACTAGCCTTACCAGCATTTGTAAATGCTGTAGGAGCGAGGCCTTATGTAGAAAGTGTTGTTTTGACTATCCCTTATTATACGGATGATTTAAAAACAAAAACAAATAGTGATGGTAGTCATGTGTACGTATTAGACTCAATTTATGGTCCGGATTTAGCCAAAATGAAATTGAGTGTTTATGAGTCTGGTTATTTTATGAGAGATGCGGATCCTCTTGCAGGTTTCCAGCAACAACAAAAGTTTTTTACAGATGAAAATGCTTTATTTGACGATAAAAAAAATCCTACACTGTTAAACGATAGTTCTGATAAGTCTCAAAACGAAGAATTTTTCTTTAGTCCAGCGGAGCACGTTGTCGTAACTACAGATTCAATTACAAGTGTAAAAACAACGAAGTACAATGCTCCTGGGATGCTGTTGAACTTAAATAAAGATCATTTTAAAACTAGAATCCTTGATGCTGCCAATTCCGGTAAATTAGCATCAAATGATGTTTTTAAAAACTACTTTAGAGGACTATACTTCAAAATGGAGAAATCTGGTGGAAGTGCAGGAAATATGGCTATGCTTAATTTTAAAGCAGGTAAAATAACCATTACTTACAAAGAAGACGTAGCAGCTGTAGCAGCAGGTGGTACACCTACTAGGGAGAAAAAAACAATCGTCCTTGATATGTCTGGTAACTCGGTTAGTTTGCTAAACAACGATTTTAGTGCTAATGGTGCAACTTATAATACTTTGCCAAATACTAGAAACACTCCTGAAGGAGATGATAAATTGTATTTAAAAGGTGGCGAAGGTTCTGTAGCCGTTTTAGACCTTTTTGATAAAAAGGATGTAAAGGGATATGATGTTAATGGTAACGTAACTGCTACCCCTAATGGAGTATCAGATGAACTTGATGACTTAAGGAATCAAGTAGGTGGTAAAAAGTTGCTGGTTAATGAGGCTAATTTAGTTTTCCATATTGATGCTGCTGCAATGGCAAATAGTTATGAGCCACAAAGAATTTATTTGTATGATTACAATAATAACCGACCTTTAATTGATTATGTAGTTGATCCAACTTCAAATAGTGTTTTTCCAAAAAAATCTAAATTTTTATTTGATGGTATGTTGCAACGAGATGCAACTACCAAAAAAGGAACTACTTATAAAATTAGGATTACAAATCAAATACGAAATTTAATAAACAATAAGGATTCTACGAATGTTAAATTAGGTTTGGTAGTTATAGAAGATATAGCGAAAGTTATAACTTACAAAGTAAAAACGCCAAATACTTTTGTTTCACAAGCACCAAAAGCTTCCGTAATGAGTCCTTTAGGTACTATTTTATACAGCGGAAATTCAAATGTTCCGCCAGAGAAGAAATTAAAACTCGAGATTTATTTTACAAAACCAAATTAAATATAATTTATGTGTGGAATCGTTGGATATATAGGATATAGGGGAGCTTATCCTATTATAATTAAAGGATTAAAAAGACTAGAGTATAGAGGTTATGACAGTGCAGGGGTAATGTTGTACGATGGTGAAAATATGAAAGTTGCCAAAGCAAAAGGTAAAGTTACAGATCTTGAGGCAAGAGCAGAGAAAGAAATTACACTTAATGGAACTATTGGAATCGGACATACACGTTGGGCAACACATGGTGTGCCAAACGATGTAAACTCACATCCACACATTTCAAATTCGGGTGATTTAGCCATAATTCATAACGGAATTATTGAAAACTATGCCCCGTTAAAAGCAGAATTGATAAATAGAGGTTACGTTTTTCATTCGGATACCGATACTGAAGTATTAGTAAATCTTATTGAAGAAGTTCAGAAAAAAGATAATTTAAAATTAGGTAAAGCAGTTCAAGTAGCCTTAAATCAAGTTGTAGGAGCGTATGCTATTGCAGTTTTTGATAAAAAGAATCCAAATGAAATCGTTGCTGCGCGTTTAGGTAGTCCATTGGCAATTGGTATTGGTGAAGGAGAGTATTTTATTGCTTCAGATGCTTCGCCTTTTATCGAATATACATCTAATGCAGTTTATCTTGAAGATGGTGAAATGGCCAATATTAGATTGCATAAACCAATGAAAGTGCGCAAGATTAAAGATGATTCATTAGTCAATCCTACAATTCAAGAACTTCAAATGAACTTGGAGCAAATTGAAAAAGGCGGATACGATCACTTTATGTTGAAAGAAATTTATGAGCAACCTAGTGTTATAAAAGATACTTACCGTGGAAGGCTTCATGCAAATGAAGGTTTGATACAAATGGCAGGTGTTGAAGATAATTTAGAAAAGTTCTTAAATGCAGAAAGAATTATTATTGTTGCATGCGGAACCTCATGGCATGCTGGATTAGTAGCTGAATATATTTTTGAAGAGTTTGCTAGAATCCCAGTAGAAGTAGAATATGCTTCTGAGTTTAGATACAGAAATCCAATTATAAATAGAAATGACGTTGTTATTGCTATTTCGCAATCAGGAGAAACAGCTGATACTATGGCTGCAATAAAATTAGCAAAAGAGAATGGTGCTTTTGTTTTTGGAGTTTGTAATGTAGTAGGTTCTTCTATTTCAAGAGAAACTCATGCAGGTGCATACACTCATGCAGGTCCAGAAATAGGTGTTGCATCTACCAAAGCATTTACTACTCAAATTACTGTTTTGACAATGATTGCATTGCGTTTGGCTAAAGCCAAGGGAACATTGTCTAGCTCAGTTTTTCATGCTTATTTAAATGAATTGGAAATTATTCCTGAAAAAGTTAAAGAAGCTTTAGAGACGAATGATAAAGCCAAAGAAATTGCTGCGGTATTCAAAGATGCTCCTAATTGTTTGTATTTAGGCAGAGGATATAATTTTCCTGTAGCGCTTGAAGGAGCATTGAAATTAAAAGAGATCTCTTATATTCATGCGGAAGGTTATCCTGCTGCAGAAATGAAACACGGACCAATTGCGTTAATTGATGAGCACATGCCGGTTATTGTTATTGCACCTAAACAAGGACATTACGATAAAATAGTAAGTAATATTCAAGAGATTAAATCCAGAAGTGGAAAAATCATTGCTGTAGTTACAAAAGGGGATACACAAGTTCGCGAATTAGCGGATTATATTATCGAAATTCCAGAAACATCGGATGCATTATCTCCATTGATTACTACTATCCCTTTGCAGCTTTTATCTTATCACATAGCGGTAATGAGAGGTTGTAATGTAGATCAGCCTAGAAATTTAGCTAAATCAGTTACTGTAGAGTAATACGTTTTATATACTACTTATAATCAAGCCTTGAGGATTTTCTCAAGGCTTTTTTTTGCTTAAAACTTTAATTTCTTTGTAAACGAAACGTTAATTATTTTGGTTATATCACTTTTATCATATTTTTAGAAATTAATAATTTTTTTGATATATGTGTATTTTTTATATGCACGCATAGTGGTATTTTGCCTTTTTGATAGTATTCTCTAAAATAGAGAGTTAAATTTAATTGTATAATATGTATAAATGGTGTGAATAAACTATCAAAAATGAGATATTTAAACACTTTTTTTATTAATATCAAAAATATTTGTACTTTGGTGTCCTAAACCAACAAACCAAAACCAAATGAGAGTGTACTTACTATTTTTGTCCTTGTTTTTTTGCAGCCTAACTTTCGCTCAGAATACAATTTCAGGTGTTGTTACGGATAGCAACAACCAGCCTATTCCTGGAGCAAATATTAAAATTGTTGGAGAATCTTCAGGCACAATAGCCGATTTTGATGGCTCTTTTACATTAAAATCCTCAAAAAAGCCTCCTTTTGTAATTGAAGTTACTAGTATAGGTTTTGATTCTCAAAAAATTACCGTTTCTTCTACTACTCAAAAAATTACAGTTAAACTATTAGGTGAAGAGAATAAACTAAATGAAATAGTAGTTTCTGCATCAAGAACTCCAGAAAGAGTTTTAGAATCTCCTGTTACCATTGAAAGAATGGGAATTGCTGATATAAAAAAATCAGCTTCTGCCACTTTTTATGATGGTTTAGAAAATTTGAAAGAGGTTCAAATGAACACTAGTAGTTTGTCTTTTAAATCTATTAATACACGTGGTTTTGCTACAGTTGCTAACACGCGATTTATGCAATTGGTTGATGGCATGGATAACTCTTCTCCTTTATTAAATTTTGTTTTAGGAAACATGATTGGCGTTTCTGAAATTGATGTTCAAAGTGTGGAGTTGTTGCCAGGAGCATCATCTGCTTTGTATGGTGCAAATGCTTTCAATGGTATTTTGTTTATGAATAGTAAAAGTCCGTTTACAAGCCAAGGAATTACGGCTTATGTAAAGTATGGTAAAACGAACCAAGAAGCTGCAGGATCAAACGATTTTGTTGATTATGGTGTGAGAGTTGCGCATGCCTTTAGTCCTAAGTTTGCTGGTAAAGCTAATTTTACATATATGCAAGGAACAGATTGGTATGCAACAAACTATAATGATAAAACAATCGTAGGGCGAGATAGAAGCAATCCAAATTATGACGGTATAAACGTATATGGTGATGAAGTAAGTACGAATATAAAAGGAGTAGGACAAAGCTTGGCTACTTTAGGTCTAATTCCTGCAGGAGCTGTAAATGTTTTACCAAACTCTAACGTAAGTAGAACGGGTTATAATGAGTCAAGTTTGACTGATAATAAAGCGAGTAATACTAAAATTGACTTCTCACTTCATTACAAACCTTTTGAAAATGATTTCGAAATTATTTGGCAAAGTAAATTTGGTTATGGAAATGCTGTATACCAAGGAGCCAATAGATATTACCTAAACAACTTTTTTATGCAACAACATAAATTAGAAATAAAAGGGAAAAACTTTTTCGTAAGGGGGTACACAAATAACGAAGATGGGGGCAAATCCTATGACATGCTTTTTACGGGTATAAACATTAACCGTGCGTGGAAAGATGATAAAACGTGGTTTGGACAATATGCAGGTCAGTACATTACTTCTACTTTGGGGGGAGCAACTCCAGATCAAGCGCATATTGCCGCTAGAAATATTGCCGATACCGGTAGGCTAATTCCAGGTACTCCAGGATTTATTAATGCATTTAATAATGTGATTAGCGAGGCAAGTGTACTATCTGGTTCTAAATTAGTTGATAATTCAAAAATTTATCATACTGATGTAAATTATAATTTCAAAGACCTTATAAAATTTGCAGAAATTCAAATAGGGGGTTCTTTTAGAGAATATGAGCTGAATTCTCATGGTAGAATTTATACGGATGCTAATGGTCCTATTCATTATAACGATTATGGTGCTTATACTCAGTTAGCAAAAAAATTATTAGATGACAGATTAAAGTTTACTGGTTCTGTTCGTTATGATAAATCAAAAAATTTCAATGGTAATGTTTCTCCTAGATTATCACTTGTGTATTCAGGAGGTGAAATGAGAAAACATAATTTTAGAGCATCATTTCAGACAGGTTTTAGAAATCCTTCTACACAAGATCAATATATTGGGTTTAATGTAGGTAATGCGGTTTTATTAGGATCTGCACCTGATAATTTAACAAGATATAGTGAAATTTTACCTGTTGCTACTGCAGTTGGACAAGCTTTTGCTGGAGGAACAACTGCTGTTATGAATGGACTCAATGCGTATAATAATTCTTATACTGCAACATCAGTTACTGCATTTAGTACATTAGCACCAAGTAATCCAATAGCAGCATCGGCATTGTTGAAAAAAACAAATATTAATTATGTTAGACCAGAAGAAGTAAAAGCATTTGAGTTAGGGTATCGTTCCTTTATCAATGGTGTATCGGTTGATTTGAATGGATACTACAATGTGTATAATCATTTTATTGGTAATTTGAATGTAGTTGCGCCACTTTACGGTACTACACAAGATGCTCCAAATCCTTTAGCTGGACCTACTAATGGTGGTGCTCAATCTTTGCATGCGCTTCAAAACGGTAATTTTAGAGCGTATCAATTATATACTAATACTGATGTTGAAATTAAATCTCTTGGTTTTGGTATTGGGCTTTCTAAAAAAGTATATAAAGACTTTGAATTGGGTGTAAATTATAATTATGCAGAATTCAAATTTGACCAAGCGAAAGATCCGAGTTTTGAAGCGGGTTTTAATACTCCAAAACACAGAGTAAAAGCATCATTTGGAAATGAAAAATTATTTGATAATTTTGGTTTTAACGTGAGTGGAAGATGGAATAATGAATATTTATGGCAATCTTCAATGGTAGATGGTATGATAGATGCCGCTACGGTAATTGATGCTCAAATCAATTATAACATATTGAAATTAAAATCAACAATTAAGTTAGGGGCTTCAAATATTGGAGGTAAAGAATATACTCAGGTATTAGGAGCTGGATTAATTGGACAACAATTTTTTGCTTCTTGGACAATCAATCCTTAAAAATAGAGTCGTTAATAAAAAACATAGAAAACAATGATAAAAAATTTCAAATGGCTACTATTAGTTTCTTTAAGCTTTGTAGCATGTAATAATAATGACGATATGGTTTCGGCTGAGGTTCCTGTGACATCCGGAACAGCTAATTTTGCAAAATATGTTGCATTAGGAGATTCTTTTGCTGCGGGATATAGCGATGGAGCTCTTTTTATAAAAGGACAGCAGGGTTCTTATGTAAACGTTTTGGCTGAACAATTTAAATTAGCGGGTGGAGGAGATTTCAAGACACCGCTTACTTCAGACAATAAAGGAGGTTTGCTTCTTGGAGGAAATGTGATAGCAGGAACTCGTTTGTATTTTAATGGTGTTGGACCAGTTGCTGTTAGTGGTAGTCCTACCACGGAAGTATCAACTCGTATTGTTGGTCCGTTTAATAATTTAGGAGTTCCAGGAGCAAAAAGTTATCATTTAATTGCGCCAGGTTACGGTAATGTAGCTGGAGTAGCCTCTGGAGCTGCAAATCCTTATTTTGCAAGATTTGCAACTACTTCTGGTGCAACGGTAGTTGGTGATGCTGTAGTGCAAGCTCCTACTTTCTTTTCTTTATGGATAGGAGGAAATGATGTTTTGGGGTATGCTACCTCAGGTGGTGTTGGTGTAAATCAAACAGGTAATTTAAATCCAGGGACTTATGGAGGGAATGACATTACAGATCCTTCTGTGTTTGCAAGTGTCTATTCGGGTATGATTAATAGTTTGACAGCTAATGGCGCTAAAGGCGTAGTTGCTAATCTTCCTTATGTTAGTACGCTTCCTTATTTTACTACTGTTCCTTTTAATCCTTTAACTGCAAGTATTTTAGGTGGAGGCAGTGTTCCGGTTGGTAACGCAACGATAGATGCGCTTAATGCACAACTATACGGCCCTTTGAAAAATGCATTGACATATTTGAATGCAGGTAGTAGGATTAATTTACTTTCAAAAACAGTTTCTAATCCGTTATTAATTAAGGATGAGTCATTGCCTAATTTATCAGCTCAATTAACTGCTGTTTTAACTGGTGATCTAGGACCTCAAACAGCAGCATTTTACGGAGCTATTTTTGGTCAGGCAAGACAAGCTACAGCTGCAGACTTAGTGGTTTTGCCTGTGCAATCTGTTATTGGAACTGCTCCAACAGCTTTAGATTCAGGATTAGGTATGGCTCCTCCGTCTCCATTGAATAAGTTTGGAATTACATTTCCTCTTCAAGACAAACATGTTTTAATACCCGCTGAAGTTGCTGAAATAAAAATAGCGACAGATGCGTATAACGTAACAATTAAAACAATTGCCGATGCTAAAGGTTTGGCTTTTGTTGACACAAAAACAATTATGAATCAGTTATCATCAACAGGAATAGTGAGCGATGGATATACCATGACTTCAACTTATGTAACAGGTGGTTCCTTTTCTCTTGACGGTGTGCATCCTAGTCCAAGAGGATATGCTTTAATAGCAAACTTTTTTAGTGCTGCTATAAATGCCAAATATACTTCGACATTGCCTGCGGTTAATTTAGGTTTGTATCCAATATTATTTCCAGCTTCATTGTAATATAGGAATTTAATTTTTCATTTAAACCACCCGTTATTGCAACGTGGTGGTTTTCTGTTTTTAATACAAATTCATAATGTTTTGTTTGTTTTAAATCTGTTTTTCTGAAATCATTTAATTTTTCATTTTTTTTATAGCAAAAGATGTTGATTTTTTATTTTAAAAAATTATCTTTGCAAACTGAAAAAAGCATGTAATCGATACGTTTCGGTTGATACTAATTCATAAACCTAAATAGCTATTTAATAAACACATAAGTAATGTCAAAAGTAATAGGAAAAGTTGCCCAAATCATTGGACCAGTAGTTGACGTAGTTTTCAACGGTAAGGATGTTGAACTTCCAAAAATTTATGATTCGTTAGAAATCACAAAAAAAGATGGTACTTTATTAGTACTTGAAGTACAATCTCACATTGGTGAAAACACAGTTCGTACCATTTCGATGGACTCAACAGATGGTTTGAGTAGAGGTTATGAAGTAGTTGGAACAGGAAATCCTATCCAAATGCCAATTGGTCCAGATGTTTACGGTCGTTTATTCAACGTGATTGGTGATGCAATTGATGGTTTAGGAAACTTGCCAAAAACAGGTGAAAACGGAATGTCAATTCACCGTCAAGCTCCAAGATTTGAAGATTTATCAACTTCATCTGAAGTTTTATTCACAGGTATTAAAGTAATCGATTTAATTGAGCCTTACTCAAAAGGAGGGAAAATTGGATTGTTTGGTGGTGCAGGTGTTGGTAAAACAGTATTGATCCAAGAGTTGATTAACAATATTGCAAAAGGTCACGGTGGACTTTCAGTATTCGCAGGAGTAGGAGAAAGAACACGTGAAGGAAATGACTT
>CBDUEE010000114.1:0-9084 GCA_965366105.1 uncultured Flavobacterium sp.
CCAGACGGAACTTTAACGTATGGTAACTTCCTTGAAACAGTAACTCAAATCATGCCAATGTATTGGATGAGAGCTATTGGTGGGTGTCTTTACTTAACTGGAATGCTTGTTTTAGTGTATAATATTATTCAAACATTAAGAGCAGGTTCTGCTATTGAAGATGAATTAGCAGAAGCACCAGCTTTAGTAAGAATTAGCTCTGGAAGAGTAAAAGGAGAGAAATTCCACCCTTGGTTGGAAAGAAAACCGATACAATTAACGATTTTAGCAACAATTGCTATTTTAATTGGAGGTGTTATTCAAATTGTACCTACGATAATGGTTAAATCTAATATTCCAACAATTACAAGTGTAAAACCATATTCTCCTCTAGAATTAGAAGGACGTGATTTGTACATTCGTGAAGGTTGTGTAGGATGTCACTCTCAATCTGTTCGTCCTTTCCGTAGTGAAGTGGAACGTTATGGACCACAATCTAAAGCAGGTGAGTTTGTTTATGATCATCCATTCTTATGGGGATCAAAACGTACAGGACCAGATTTATTAAGAGTAGGTGGTAAGTACAATGACAACTGGCATTTTAACCACTTCTGGAGTCCACAAAGTATTTCTGCAGGTTCAATTATGCCTGGTTACAAGTGGTTGTTTGACAACAAACCAATGGATATTTCTCATACTCAAAAGAAAATGCAGGTGATGGTTACGCTTGGCGTTCCTTATACAGAAGCTGAAGTAGCTGGTGGTTTAGATAATCTAAGAAAACAAGCAATTGCAATCGAAGAAAGTTTGAAAAATGATCCTGACTTTGTGAAAAGTTATGAGGAAAGTAAAGCTAAAGCAAAAGCAAGAGGTGAGGAATTTGTTCCAATGAACGAAAGAGAAATCGTAGCTTTGATTGCTTATATGCAACGACTTGGAACTGATATTAAAGTAAAGAAATAGTACTAAAATTATAAAGTCATGTTCGAACAAGTAAAACATAATTTAGAGACCATCGATGGTGTGGCAACATTTCCCATCATATCGTTATTAATTTTTTTCTTCTTTTTTGTAGGATTAGGAATTTGGGTTTTTTCCTATAAAAAAGAAAGAATCGACGAGCTGAGTCAAATGCCATTGCAAGACAATAAAATAGTATAATTTTTTAAAAATATATAGAATGAAAAAATTAATTCCAGCATACTTAAGCGTAACTGTTATTTTCTTTGCTGCACTTTTAGCAATGGAATATTTCATTGACTCGGGTGATAAACCTGCTTTTATTAAATACCCGATGGTTTCGGTGTTTTTATTAGTATTTCTTTTCGTATTGATAGCGATATCAATTACAATGAGAGCGGTAGATAATATCACGTATCATTTAATGACTGAAGACGAAAAAGCGAAGTTAAATGAAAGGGGTAGCCAGAGTTTTACAGATAGTGATTGGTACAAGAAATTAGTAGCAACTTTTGTAAGACCAGAATCAACAATAGTAAGTGAGGATCAGTTATTATTAGAACATGATTATGACGGTATAAAAGAGTTAGATAACAATCTTCCACCATGGTGGGTATATTTGTTCTACGCTTCAATCGTTTTTGGTATTGTTTACATGGTTCGATTTGAAGTCTTAGGTGCTGATGATCAAGAAATGGAACTGGCAAAAGAAATTGCTCAAGCTAAAATTGAAGTTGCAGAATATATGAAAACTGCTCCTGATATGATGGACGAGAAAACAGTTACTGTATTGACAGATCCAGCTGATTTGGCTGCAGGTAAAGAAATTTTTACAACTAATTGTGCTGCTTGTCACAGAGCGGATGCGGGTGGACAGATTGGTCCCAACTTGACTGATGAGCAATGGATTTTAGGTGGAGGAATAAAAAATATTTTTCATACCTTAGTAAACGGTGGTCGTGACGGAAAAGGGATGATTGCCTGGAAAGGAACTTTGAAACCAAAAGAAATGCAAAAAGTTGCCAGCTATATTATATCCTTAAAAGGAAGTAATCCAGTTGATCCTAAGGCTCCAGAAGGAGAAGTTTGGGTAGAAGAATAAAACAGGTTTATTGCAGTTAAATAACAATTAAAAACACACGTTTTTATTTAGCTTTAGGATTTTAAGAATTATTTTAAAATTGTGTTTTAAATAAAAAGAAATGTCAAAATTACCAGATGAAGCTTTTAGAGATACTATTGGAACAATAGATAATGAAGGTAACAGGAAATTTATTTTTCCCAAAAAACCTTCAGGAAAGTTTTATGATTATAGGAAGTGGGTTAGTTATTTTTTACTAATTGTATTTATTGTGTGTCCATTTATAAAAATAAATGGCAATCAGTTTATGATGTTCAATATTTTGGAAAGGCGATTTAATATTTTTGGTTTTCCTTTTTGGCCACAAGACTTCTATATTTTTGTTCTTTTTTTACTAGTAGGAGTTGTTTTTGTAATTCTGTTTACTGTAATTTTTGGGAGAATATTTTGTGGATGGATATGTCCTCAAACTATATTTCTCGAAATGGTCTTCCGTAGAGTTGAATATTTGATTGAAGGAGATCGTGGAGCACAAATTCGTTTGGAAAAACAAGAATGGAATGCGGAAAAGATTAGAAAAAAAGCACTCAAATGGTTTGTATTTCTTATCATCTCTTTTTTTATTGCTAATGTATTTTTAGCGTATCTTATCAGTAGTGATAAGTTACTTTTGATGATTGAAGAAGGCCCTGCAGATCATGTGAGTACTTTAATTTCATTATTGATTTTTACAGGTATATTTTACTTTGTGTTTGCTTGGTTTAGAGAACAAGTATGTATTATCGCATGTCCTTACGGAAGGTTACAAGGCGTTTTGCTAGATGATAAATCGATAAATGTTGCATACGATTTTGTACGTGGCGAAAAAGAATTAGGTAGAGCTAAATTCAATAAGCAAGAAGATAGAGCATCAACCGGAAAAGGGGATTGTATTGATTGTAAGCAGTGTGTCAATGTTTGTCCTACTGGTATTGATATTCGTAATGGTACTCAGATGGAATGTGTAAACTGTACTGCTTGTATCGATGAATGCGATGTTATCATGGATAATATTGGTTTGCCAAGAGGACTTATTCGTTACGCATCGGAGGAGGAAATCGAGAAAAATACTAAATTCAAAGTGACACCAAGGATGAAAGGCTATTCGGCCGTACTCTTTATTTTAACAGGTATTTTAATTGGATTATTGTTCCTGCGTACAGATGTAGAAGCGACAATATTAAGGTTACCAGGTCAACTATTTCAACATAAAGGAGATAATATCAGTAACATTTATACTTTTAAAATTATCAATAAAACCAATAATGATTTTAATGACGTTCATTTTAAATTGGTTGGTATAAAAGGTACTTTGAATGTGGTAGGTAAACAAGATCTTATAGTTCCAAAGCAAGGAATGGTTGGTGGTACATTGTTTGTAGAAATCAATAAAAACTTATTAGATAGCGATAAAACAAGATTGAAGATAGAGGATTATGATGGTAATAAAAAAATTGAAACTAGTACGACTAGCTTTTTAAGTCCAAGAAGTTTTGATTAAATCTTTTGTAAAAACTTCAAATTTTTAAATATATTATCATGAAAATTAATTGGGGAACAGCAATTGTAATTGCTTTTGGTTTGTTTATTACGTTCATACTGTATTTTGTTATTAAAGTTCAATCGGATTCTAAGTACGATAATGATTTGGTTGTGGAAGAATACTACAAGCATGATGCGAAATTTGGAGATGAAATGAAACGAGTACAAGATGCTGAAGATTTAGTTTCAAAACCAGTAATAACTATTCTTGAACAAGGAGTTACTATTGTTTTTCCAGCAACTCTAATTCCAAAAAATATAAAAGGAAAAGTGTCTCTATACCGACCGTCTAACAAAAAATTAGATTTTGAAATTCCAATTTCTCTTTCTGATGCTACTACTTTGCTCATACCTAAAAAAAGTTTGGCAGGCGGTCGATGGGACATTAATATGGAATGGCAGTATGAAGGGAAGTCATACTTGACCAAAGAAATTATTTACATAAATTAGCTAAAAAGCCATAAAGTCATATCTTTGACTTTGTGGCTTTTTAACTTTATAAAATCTTCTAAAAAAGTATGTTATACTCAGCCTTTATCTTTGGTTTAATAAGTAGTTTTCATTGCATTGGCATGTGCGGTCCTATTGCGATGATGTTGCCTGTAGATCGAACAAATCAGGCTAAAAAAGTTACTCAAATCATTACCTACCATTTAGGAAGATTAACTGCTTACGGAACCATTGGGTTTGTTTTTGGACTTTTAGGAAAAGGTTTCTTTCTTGCAGGCATTCAACAGAATTTATCAATATTCATTGGAGCTGCTATGATTGTAGTGGTTTTGATACCAGAGAAAATATTTGCTAAATATAATTTTTCAAAACCAGCCTATAGACTAATATCTAAAATTAAAACTTCATTAGGAAGTCAGTTTAGGAATAAGAGTTATAAGTCATTATTTACTATTGGTTTATTAAATGGCTTTTTGCCTTGCGGAATGGTATATGTTGCTTTGTTTGGAGCAATAGCGATGCAAAGCGAAGGTTTAGGAGTTTTATATATGGTCTTATTCGGTTTAGGAACAGTTCCGATGATGAGCAGTGTGGTGTATATTAATTCATTTTTAACGGTTCCGATAAGGAATAAAATCCAAAAAATAATTCCCTACGTTGCCGTACTTATAGGTTCCCTATTTATTTTAAGAGGTTTAGGATTAGGCATTCCTTATATTTCTCCTTCGAATATGAGCTTATTTATTCAAGAAGATCCTACTTGTCACTAACATATTAGTTAACGATACTTCAAAAAAAAACACGCTGTAAGCGTGTTTTTTTATTTAACTAAGAATTTATATTGTCATCGAAAACAATTCGGTTTCCGGAGCTTTTCTTTTTAAACGAAGATCAAATGCCATGCAGATATTTCGAACATAAGGTTTGCCAGCATCTGTAACTTCAATACTACTTTCGTTTATGATAAGTAATCCGTCGTTTTCCATTTCTTTTAATTGAGTTAAAACTTCTGGAATTTCTTCAAAATATACTTCTTTGTTTTCCCATGAAGTTTCAAATTTACACATTAAATTTAGAATGTGTTTTCTAATAATTAGATCTTCACTGGTTAATGCGTGACCACGATAAACAGGTAGCTTATCCCATTCTAATATTTGGTAATAATCTTCTAAATTTTTTACGTTTTGTGCAAAACTATACCAGCTATCACTGATAGATGATACACCCAAACCTATCATTAATTGCGTTTTTGAAGAACTATATCCCATGAAATTACGGTGCAATTTTCCATTTTCAAAAGCATCGTGAAGGCTATCCGTTTCTAAGGCAAAATGGTCCATTCCTATTTCATGATACCCATTTTCAAACAGTAATTTTTTGCCCGTTTCATATAACATTCTTTTTTTATCATCTTTTGGAATGTCTTCATCTTTAAATCCGCGTTGTCCATTTCCTTTAATCCAAGGCACGTGTGCATAACTATAAAAAGCTAATCGATCGGGTTGCAGTGACTTTGTTTTTTCGATAGTGTCGATAATATCTTCAAGTTCTTGAAAAGGTAACCCAAAAATAATATCATGCCCAATTGAAGTATAACCTATTTCTCTAGCCCAAAAAGTAACTTTAGCTACATTATGAAAAGGTTGTTCCCTATGGATTGCTTTTTGAACTTTAGCAGAATAATCTTGAACTCCATAACTTACTCTTCTAAATCCTAAATCGTAGAGTTTTTGTAAATGTTCGTGTGAAGTATTATTGGGATGTCCTTCAAAACTAAATTCATAGTTGTCGGCTTTTTTTGCGCTAGTAAAAATTCCATTTATTAAGTCTTCTAAGTTTTTAGGAGAGAAAAAAGTAGGAGTTCCACCACCTAAATGAATTTCTTTTATAGTTGGTTTTTCGCCAAGTATATTGCAATATATAGCCCATTCTTTTAAAACGGCTTCTATGTAAGGATTTTCAACACTATGGTTTTTTGTGATCCGTTTGTTACAGCCACAAAAAGTACACAGACTTTCGCAAAATGGTAAATGAATATAAAGACTTATTCCTTCAGGGCCATTACTTTCTATAAATGATTTTTTTAGAGCTTCAGTCCAAGCTTCGTATGAAAAATCAGCTTCATCCCAATAGGGAACCGTAGGATAACTAGTATATCTAGGGCCTGGAACATTGTATTTTTGAATTAAAGAGTTTTTCATAGTAAAAAGCGTTTATTTAAAATCAAAAGTAACATTAAGACTAAATATTTAAAATGATAATTATCATATAAAAAAAAGCATAAAAAAGAGACTTGTTAAAGTCTCTTTTAAATAATTACTGCTTTGATATACAAGTATCAATCAATGTTTTCCATTTTTTTGCAAGTTGATGATCTTCATAGAGGCAAATTTGTCCCATTTGGTCATTTTCTATTTTATAAAATGATACTGATTCTGTTTTTTTATTTTCTTTATAGTGGAATTCTAAAGCTACTTGATTTATATTGTCGTTATTATCCTTTACAACTGCTACTTTACAAGATTCTACGTCGTTTAAGTTGATAAATGTATTCGACTCTGTTTTAGGATTGAAATCCATCAAAAGAAATCCTTTGTTTTTATCGTCTAAAGTGATTACCTTTTTATTCAGCGTTTCTGTTAAATCAAATTTGAAATAATTTTTTTGGCTAAATTGATCTTTTATAGAATTAATTTTTGATTTATTAAGTGATGTAGATCGTATTGAATAGAAAATAGGAGCGGCGATTATTAAGGTTAATACTAGGCCGATTATAGTTATAGACGTGTCCATTTATTTTTTTTAGTGATTTATATAACAAGATGATTTGGATTGATTATCAAAAAGATATCAATTCAGGAAAGGACAATAAATGTATCCTCAATTGTCAAAACAGGTTTATACTTTAGTATAAAGTGTTGTGATTTAATTATAGAATTTAGGTTTTTTTTAAACTACCAAAAAGAATGATAAGGGAAAAGTAACAGCGAAACCATTTCACATCGATTGATGTCTTGATTGGCATAGCTATTAAAAAGAATTTTAATTTTAAATTCTGGAATTGCAACCAAAAAACGTTCTAGATATTTTACAAAAGTAGAATTTGAAGCTTTGTAATTTAAAATAAATGTAGTACTAAATTGAGGCTGAATAAAAACAGAAGTGTGAATACTATCTGGTGAAAATGAAGAAGAGGTTTTTTCTATTTCGGAAGAGTGACCCGGAGATTCATTTGCATTAAATGCAAACAGAAAAACTAATGAAAGCCCTATAATAAGTATGGTTTTCCGAATCCAATTCATTCTGTAAATATAGACTTATGTATTGATTTCTGACAATTTTTTATTATAATTGAAAGTTAATTATGAAATTCATTTTGCAAAAAAAAACCTCGAACTATTACTGTTCGAGGTTTCTAACTCTTTACTCTTAATTGATAGTTTATTCGATATTTAAATTTCTCAATTGTTTTAGTTTTTCTTTCCAAACAGCAAGAGTTTCTTTATGAATTGCAATGTTTTTTCGAACTTCTAATACAATAGAATTCTCTTTTTTAGCATTTCTTGTGTTGGTAAAAAATTGGATATTATTTTCCAATTGAAAAATTTCATTCTGTACTTCTTCAATTTTACGCATGATGAAGATTTTTTCATTATCTAACTTACGTGTATCATGACTTTCTGATAAATGATCCATTCTGTTTGCAAAACGCATCATTTCAGTATCCTTTTTGCTTAGGTTTAGTTTTTCAAAAAGAGCATCCAGAATTTTATTGAATTTACCTTCAATATGTCTTCTTGGGAAAGGAACTTTACCAAAGTTTTTCCAAGTTTCGATATGTAGTTTTATTGCATCTAAATCTGCTTTATGTTCGCCTACTAATTGAAATTCTCTGAGCGTTTCTAAATATGCTTTTTTGTTATCAAAGGCAGCAACTTCTTCTGTGTTTTCTTCGTTTTTTTGTTCTTTTAATTTTTCAAAATAATGATTACAAGCATCCTTAAATTCTTTCCAAATTTTATCAGAGTATTTTCTTGGTACGTGACCTATTTGCTTCCATTCCTCTTGAATTTGCTTCATAACAGGTGTAGTTGCAGTAAAATCAGTGCTTTCTTGTAGTTCTTTAGCTTTGGCAACAAGAGCAGTTTTCTTGCTTAAATTATCATTTTGATCTTTCTTAATATCTTTATAAAATGAGTTTTTGAAAGAATTAAAATTTCTAACAGCAGTTTTAAATGCCGACCATGTTTCTTCATTGACATCCGATGGTACTTTTCCAGCGGAGAAGAAAGCGGTACGTAACGCTTCTACTTTTTCAATCTGTGCAAGCCATTGTGAATGTGCATTTACTTTTTCAGTAGCTAGAACTTCAATTTGAGCAACAATGTCTTTTTTCTTAGCTAAATTTTCAAGTTCCGTTCCTCTTTGATTTTCAAATAAAACTTCTCTTTTGTCATGCATCTGTTTAGTCAAGTCACTAAACTTATTCCAGATTTCGTCACGGTGTTCTCTAGAAACTGGACCTATGTCTTCTTTCCAGATTCTATGTAAATCTTGTAATTCTCTAAATGCTTTATTGATATCAGCCTCGTGTACCAATTCTTCAACGCGAGCCACAATTTTTTGTTTTTGCTCTAAATTATGCTTGAAATCTAAATCTCTAGCTTCTCTATCTAAGTGCAAGTAATCGTAAAAATTTTCTACATGAAAGTGGAAATTATTCCAAACATGGTTGTATTTATCTTTAGGAATTGCTCCTGCATTTTTCCAACGCTCTCTTAAATCATTAAAATGTTTTAAAGTGTCCTTGATGTTGGCTTGCGGATTTATAAGCTCTTTTAATTCCTCAACAATTGCCAAACGGTTCTCTAAATTAGTTTTTAGATTAGTCTGTAAGCTTTTGAAATGAGCGTTTTTTGCATCCCTAAAAATGGAGTAATATTTATCGAAATTTGTTTTTAGAGGAGAATGATATTGAAAATCTTCATTTGGATCTTGATTTTCAGCAAGGAATTCTTCTTTTTTCTCTTCTA
>CBDUEE010000115.1:0-8953 GCA_965366105.1 uncultured Flavobacterium sp.
TATTTGTAATTATCTATTGGATATTAGGTTATTTTTAGAGTTAAAACTCTAAAATAACCTAATATTTGTCTTACAAACATTTTTAAAGACTTATTTGAGCTTAATTAAAGATCGCTTTTTTTAAAATTGATTTGCTCTCTTTTTTTAGATTGTTAATAATCAGTTCATTTAAGTAATGAAAATTATTCTTCAAAATTTTCATCTTTAAATCCTATTAAATACAGTTTATTCTTTGCTCTGGTCATTGCCGTGTACAACCATCGGATATAATCTCTGTTGATTCCTTCGGGTAAATAAGGTTGCTCTATAAAAACCGTATTCCATTGACCACCTTGTGACTTATGACAGGTTATTGCATACGAAAATTTAACCTGAAGACCATTAAAGTATTCATTTGCTTTCACTTTTTGAAACTGTTTGAATTTAGTTTCTCCTTCATAATCCTTTAAAACTTCTTGGTACAATCGATTTGATTCTTCATACGTTAATGAAGGCGATTCACTTTTTATAGTATCCATTAATAAAACCGTTTCAAAAGGTTTTTGATCTGGATAATCGATCATTCGGATTTTTACTTTGGCAAACTTAAAACCATACAATTCTTTGATATTAAAGATTTCTAATACTTCTATAATATCACCGTTGGCAATAAAGCCAGCTTCGTCAGAATCCTTTAACCAGAAATAATTATTTTTCACTACCATCAAGAAATCTCCCGTAGAGAGTTCACTTTCTTTGTCTAGAATTTTGGTTCTAATCTGTTCATTATATTGATTCGCTCTTTTATTCGAACGAACAATAAAAGCGGTGTCTTCGATACTGTAATTACTATAAGCCGAATTTATCGCATCTTGAATATCGTAACCATCAGTTAAGCGAACAATATCCTTAAATTTCTTAACATTAAATTTGAATTCAGTAATAAATGAATCTTTCAATAATTCACGAAGTTCCGTGGCATTGTGCAAAATTCCAGAGTTTTCTTCCTGACGCATTACTTCGTCGAGTTCGATATGTTCTACCTCTTTATCATAATTCATTGCTAAAGTACGAATATCCAAAGCGGGACTAATGTCTAAATTTACCGGCGGTAATTGTGCGGTATCTCCCAATAGGATCATTTTACAATTCTTACCAGAATACACATACGAAATCAAATCATCTAGCAAAGAGCCATTTTCATATAATTTTGAATCGGAATTTGTATCTGAAATCATAGATGCTTCATCGACAATAAAAATCGTGTTGGTGTGTTTGTTCTGTTGCAAGGTAAAAGAAACACCACCACCTGACGATTTCTTGGGAAAATAAATCTTTTTATGAATTGTAAATGCAGGTTTGTTGGAATAGTTAGCAATTACTTTAGCCGCACGACCTGTTGGTGCTAGCAAAACATATTTTTTGTTAATGTCTAATAAACTATTTACAATCGTAGAAATTACCGTTGTTTTTCCAGTTCCAGCATATCCTTTTAGAACAAAAATGGTTTTATTTTCTACTTCAGTCAAAAAAATAGCGATTTTTTGAAAAAAAACATCTTGCTTATAAGTAGGTTGAAAAGGGAATTTTTTCTGTAAAAGACTGTAAAACAAGGAGGAATTCATCAGGGAATTTGTTGTAAAATGAATTTCAAAGATAGGCTTTCCATTTTAAATTGATATTAACCATACTAATGATTTTTGACATTGAAATTGCCATTGAAGTTGATTTTTACAATTGAACTTGCTATTTTTATTTGTAAGTTTGTCAACTCCTTTAATTCATTTCAAAATGGAATAGAGAAATGGATTATAAATATAAATATGTCAATACAAAACACTAACATCACCGAAAAGGTTTATAAAAAGCTATCTATTCAAGTGTCATTGAATGGTTTGTCTTTTTGTTGTTTTGATACACTAAACAATACCGTTAGATCCTTTAGTGAAGTTGATTTTGATACTTTTCAAAAAGTTACAAAAATCGAGGATTTATTTGCTGATGCTTTTCGCAATTTTCCTGAATTAAAGGAATCTTACGATGAAATTTTAGTGATTCACAACAACAATCTTTCTACTTTTGTTCCTCAAGCTCTTTTTGACGATAACTTTCTAGGCAGTTATTTGCAGTACAATACTAAGGTTTTTGAAACCGATTTTTTTGCTTTTGATGAAATTGCAAACTATGAAATGAATACCGTTTATATTCCGTACGTGAATATTAATAATTTTTTTATTGACCATTTTGGTTCTTTCGATTATAAACATGCTAACAGTATTTTGGTTAACAAACTATTGATTGCATCCAAGAATAACGATGAGAAAAAGATGTTTATTCAGATTAATACGGGACATTTTGAAATTATTGTCGTTCAAAATCAGAAACTGTTGCTGTTCAATTCTTTCGATTATAAGACTCCCGAAGATTTTATATATTACATTTTATTCACGGCTGAGCAATTGAATATCAACCCAGAAAACTTCCCATTAGAACTAATCGGAAATATAGATACCGAAAGCGATTATTTTAAAATTGCATACAAATACATTCGCAATGTTTCTCTAATAGATGTAGAGGATTTACGATGGAATAATTATTTTTCTGAAGCCGAAAACAGAAAACACTTTATACTTTTCAACTCATGAGAATAATTTCAGGAAAATACAAAGGAAGACGCATTTCTCCACCAAAAGGTTTGCCCGTTCGTCCAACAACCGATATGTCAAAAGAAGCATTATTCAATGTTTTAAATAACCATTTTAGTTTTGACGGACTTAAAATATTAGATCTATTTGCCGGAACAGGAAATATCAGTTACGAATTTGCTTCACGCGGATGCACGCCAATCACTTCTGTAGATGGTGATTTTGGTTGTGTAAAGTTTATTAAGCAAGTTGCAGCAGAATATGATTTTAATATCGCTGCCACAAAAAGTGATGTTTTTACCTATTTAGAAAGATGCAAAACATCCTACGATATTATTTTTGCTGATCCCCCATATGGTTTAGACCAAAAGATCTTTGAAAAAATAGTAGAATTAGTTTTCGAAAAAGAATTACTTAATTCAGATGGAATGATGGTCATCGAACATTCTAAATACACGAAACTGGATCACATGATTCATTTTTCTTTCCAGAAAAGTTACGGTGGTTCTATTTTTAGTTTTTTTGAAATTGTATCCGATACTGATGAAGAAGAATCCAGCCTAACTGATGGTGAAGAGGAATAATTTAACACAAAACTAATAAGCGAGTTATACTATTCGTTTAAACAAAAAAACTCCAGTTTATAAAACTGGAGTTTTTTTTGTTTGATTATTTTTTTGCTATTTTTTGAATTTAGCTATACCTGTTTTTAACCAATTTTGGTATTCTTCAACATCGGGAGTATAACCTACAGGATCAATTAGATTCTCGCCTTCATGGTCTGTCAAAACATAAAAAGGTTGTGCATTTGCCTTATATTTTATGGTTTGGAATTCACTCCATTTTTGCCCAACATATCTTAATTTTTTTCCTGGTCTTAATTTAGATTCAATTTCTTCTCCTGCAGGAAGAGGTCTTTTATCATCTACATATAAAGAAATAAGCACTACTTCGTTATTAAGGAGGGATAAAATTTGTTCTTTTGGCCAAACTTGTTGTTCCATTTTTCTACAGTTTACACACGCATAACCAGTAAAATCTAACATAACCGGTTTGTTTACTTTTTTGGCGTAAGCCATACCTAAATCATAATCTGTGAAAGCTAAAATATTATGGGGCGCCATTAAGTGTGCTCCTTCTGGAATTTCGACAGTTGCTGCACTAGATCCACCACCTTGAGAAGATCCAACACCATAAGGAGATTCACTGTAATGTTGTGCTGGTGGGAAAGCGCTGATTAAGTTTAGAGGAGCTCCCCATAAACCCGGAATCATATAGATTGTAAAAGTTAACGCTAGTAAACCTAAACTTAGTCGTCCAACGGAAATGTGTGTTAAAGGAGAATCGTGCGGCAATTGAATTTTTCCAAAAAGGTAAAAAGCCAATGTTCCAAAAATAGCAATCCAAATTGCTAAGAAAACTTCACGTTCTAATAAATGCAATTGTAGAACTAAATCGGCATTTGATAAAAACTTAAACGCTAAAGCTAGTTCTAAAAATCCTAAAACTACTTTTACAGTATTCAACCATCCACCAGATTTTGGTAAGGAGTTTAACCATCCTGGAAAAGCGGCAAATAGTGCAAATGGAATGGCTAATGCCAAAGAAAAACCTAACATTCCTACAATAGGACCCACTTGATTTCCGCCAGCTGCTGCTTGTACTAATAAAGTTCCAACAATGGGTCCAGTACAAGAGAAAGAAACGATCGCCAAGGCTAAAGCCATGAAGAAAATCCCAATTAGTCCGCCTTTATCCGCTTTTGTATCTACTTTATTTGCCCATGAATTAGGAAGCATGATTTCGAAAGCACCTAAAAAGGAAACTGCAAAAACTACTAAAAGTACAAAGAAAATAATGTTAAACCATACATTGGTAGACAATGCATTCAAAGCATCCGCACCAAAAACGGCACTTACTATTGAGCCTAATAATACATAAATGATAACAATTGATAATCCGTAGATTATTGCATTTTTGATTCCCTTAGCTCTTGTTTTACTTTGTTTAGTAAAGAAACTTACCGTCATAGGAATCATCGGGAATACGCAAGGCGTTAATAAAGCTGCAAATCCAGAAAAGAAAGCGATAATAAATATAGCTAATAAACTTCTATCAGTAGTTTTTTTACTTGTAGCAGCAACTGCTTTTTCAAGTTTATCCGACTTAACTTCAGCTTTAGCTGTCGAATCAATTTCTACTGCTTTTTTTACTAAAGTATCCATCGTAGTTTTTTCTCCAGCAACTTGGGCAATTTCTTTTTCTATTTTTGCTTTTTCCTTAACTACAGTAGTTTCTGGAATTTGAAAGTTCAAATCTACGTAAGATGGTGGCAAACAATTTGCATCATCACAAACCATAAATTCTACTTCTCCACTCAATGTAAAAGCTTTTTTTGAAAGTACATTAATTCGTTGTTTAAAAACGGCTTTACTTTCAAAATACTTAATTTTCATGTTAAAGATAGGGTCATTAATGGTTCGTCCTGCTCCTTCTGATACTTTGCCTATTAACTCGAAATTTGAATTTTTAGTAAAAGTAAAAGCCGTTGCTACTGGACCATTTTCTGGAACATTTTGTGAATACAAATGCCATCCATCCTCTATAGATGCTTGAATTATTATATCATATTTGGTGTCGGAAACCGCCACAACCGAAGTAGCCCATTTTACCGGTTTATGTATTTGTGAAAAAGCTGCTGCACTTATAAAAAAGGCTAACAGTAATACTATTTTTTTCATTAGAATATAATTTTGATAAGGTCATTAAATAAAATAGGGTCATTGTCTCCATGACCCTATATATTCTTTCGTTGATTGTTTACTAATTCAAAATACTTAAAAAAAACTAAGTAGTAACGAAAGATGCTTTTAAAACTACTTTTTAGGTTTAAATATAAATTCGAAGCTTTGAGAACCATTCATCAGATCCTTAATGAACTTTTGAATGTCTTGTGGTGTTATCGAATTAATAAGATTTACATTGTTCTTTGGATCATTTCTATTATACCCTTCAATAGAATAGTCATACATTAAATTTATTTCGTAATTTGTATATTCTCTATCTTCTTTTAACCCTTTTAGAGAACTGCTAAGTACTTTGCTTAAATCTTCTTTATCAATTTCACCATTTTTAATTTTCTCAATTTCTTGGTGAACAATACGAACTAATTTATCTGCTTTTTCAGGATCACAATCAAAATAAACATAGAAACTCGCTATTTGTTTCGGTCTTTTTGGTAATGAACTATAAACGCTAGCTCCGTAAGTACCGCCTTCTTGCTCTCTTAAGGTTTCTAATAATCTCATTTCAAGAACATCTTGAAACGCTTTTAGAACATACGTATTTTTTAAACTATAGGTATAAGGTTTTTTAAAAGCTATTCGTACCGTAGCTTTTGGATCTTCCATTGCCATGAAAATCTCTTTTTTGTTCGTTCCTTTTAACCAAGAAACTGAATTATCTTGCCATTTTTCTTTTTTATTAGTAGTTGGCAAACTAGCAATGTATTTCTCTAGTAAAGGTTTAAGATCCTCTTTTGAAATAGCACCTGCAATAAAGAAAGTAAAGTCCGCAGGATTCTTAAAACGTTCTTGATATACAGATTTAATTTTTTCGAATGAAATATCTTTTATATACTTTTCATCAAACAAACGTTTTTTAGGATTATTGAATCCGTACAAAGTTGTTGTAATGCTATCTTCCATTTTATAGGCAATATCATTCTTTCTTTGAATCAAACTATTGTTGAGGTTATTAATTAATACTTTAAAACTATCTTCGTCAAAACGAGGTTTTACAAATTGTAAATGAATCATTTGAAGTAATGTTTCCATATCTTTAGTAGTAGTCATACCAGAAATATTTTCTTCTAAATCTGCAATACTAATTCTTGCATTCGCATTTTTTCCTGCCAATACTTTTCTTAAATCTGTTGCATTATAATCTCCTAGACCAGACATTCCCATTAACGTACTTACCATGGAAGCTGAAGGAAGATCAGCATCTTTTATCAAAGAGTTACCTCCAAAACTAGACGCTTCTAAAAGCACATTATTTTTTTCAATATCGGTAAATTTATAGTCTACCACCACTCCATTGCTCAAAACAAAACGGGTAGAACCAATTTCTTTATTCTCTTTTTCAGAAACAATTTTACCCGCTTTAATATCAAGACCTGAAATCAATGTTTTACCAACAAACTCATCGGTATAAGCAATTATGGTAGCATCATTTTCTACCTCATTGATCAATTTTAAAGCATCAGATTGTGAAAGATTATTTTCTCCATCAACACCAGTTACATCAAGAACTCTGTTCTCTGGTGTGTATATCTTTTGGATAAAATCTTGTAAATCTTTAGGAGTCATTGCAGCAAAAATCTCTTTAATGATCTCATACTCTTTTGACAAATCTGTCATTGCCTCGTTTTCTAAATAGTTTTTCTGAATGGTATTTACTATTTCTGCATGAGGAGTTTGATCAATTTTACTAATTTTAGTTTGGTAATAATTGTTGTAAACTGCGATTGTTCTATCGATTTCTGCTGGCGTAAAACCAAATTTTACCGCTCTATTCAGTTCTACTAAAGTAGCTTTAAAAGCTTCTTGTTGCTGATTTGGTTTAGGCGAAATTATCAATCCAAAAGTATTATTGGCTCTAGCCAAACTATTGTAACTAACACTTGCTGACACGAAAGGAGCATCTGGTTTTTGAGAAATCTCTCTTAATCTAGAACTCAACATTCTAGAAATCATTCCACTAAATAAAGATTCTTTTAAGTCAGCAACCGTTTCATCTTTCAATGATTTGGGTTGGTTAATAGTAAAAACGATAGTTGAAGTAGCAACTTCTTTATCGGTTCCTAAATTATAAAGCATTTCCTTGTTACCTGGAATTGTAATTACAACTCTTTCAATTGGATTTTTAATAGCTTGAATTGGTGAAAATAATTTTTCAATTTTCTGCTCTATTTCTGCTACATCAATATCTCCTACAACAGCTATTGCTTGTAAGTCTGTTCTATACCAATCGTGGTAAAAATCTCTTAATGCTTTGTATTTAAAATTATCAACTACGCTCATTAAACCAATCGGCATACGATCCGCATATTTGGTATTATTAAACATAGTAGGCAATGATTTTTTAAAAAGACGCATGTACCCATTTTGTCTGGTTCTCCACTCCTCTTTAATTACTCCACGTTCTGAATCAATTTCAGCATCAGTAAGCGATAAACCGTCTGCCCAATCGTGCAAAATCAATAATGAAGTATCAATTAATCCCGGAACATTTGTTGGAATATTATCCATGTTGTAAACCGTTTCATCAAAAGCGGTGTAGGCATTAATATCTTTTGCAAATACAGCACCGTGTTTTTGAAGCGTATTTAAAACTCCTTTTCCTGGAAAATTTTTAGTCCCGTTGAAAGCCATATGCTCTAGAAAGTGAGCCAAACCTTGCTGATCATCATTTTCTAAAACAGAACCTACGTTTTGAATAATATAGTAACTCGCAACATTTTTTACGACGTCCGTTTTATAGATATAATACGTCATTCCATTTTTAAGAACACCCTTTTTAATTTTGGTATTTACCGGAAGCGGATCGTTCAATTTTAGTTCTTGTGCAGAAACAGTATAGGCTGCCAAAGAGAGAAAAAATACAGTTAATAGATTTTTCATGTTTATTTAATAGTAAATTTTAGATATAGAGTATGCAAGAGAATAGATTTCTCTTGAATTAATAAAATAAAAAGAATTTGTTATTTGGGCGTGTTCGCCGCGGCGACTGGACTTTACGTTCCCGCTTTTTTTCCAAGATTCCCGTTCGAAAACGAAAATCTCAAAAAAAAGAGCTCCACTACAATCCCTCACGCAAACAAGGAATTAGCAGACTTATGGATTTTTGTAGAACGTTTTTAGTTAATAACTTGAAGCAAAAAATGAATTAGCAAATACTATAATTTTAAAACCTAGTATTTAGTTGTAATCATTAATTGCAATCAAAAAATTACATATCAAGAGAGTTCAAAATATCTTGTAATTCAGGTTCAGAAGGTCTTGGTGCATCTGAATTTATAATTTTTCCTTCTTTGTCTAATATGATAAAACGAGGAATAGCTTGAATATAATAACCCGCAATAAATGACGATGCAATTTCTTTATCCGCTAAAAGTTGGATTCCTACTAATCCTTCTTTTTTAATCATATCGCGCCATTTTTGTTCATCTTTCAAACGGTCAATAGAAATACTTACAAACTTGATGTTTTTACCGTGATACATTTTTTCTACTTTTCCAATAAAAGGAAACTCGTATTTACAAGGTC
>CBDUEE010000116.1:0-8946 GCA_965366105.1 uncultured Flavobacterium sp.
ACATAAAGAAGTTGACTTTTATGCCAATCAATTGTTCATCAGCAACAAACACTTGATTGTTTTGTCAAAAAAAGCAACTGGAAAAACACCACATCAAATTATAGATGAAGCTTTATTGAAAGAGGCTTTTGTTTTGTTGAGCACACCAGAACTCACGGTTTCAGAAATTGCCTACCGTCTTCAGTTTAATTCCACTTCTGCTTTCGGACGATTCTTTAAAAGATATACTACCATTTCTCCTTCTGAATATAGAATCAGAGAAGACGTTTAGAATTTAAGGTTAGATATGATGAATTTGGGGATATAAGTTAATTTAAACATAGTGGTAAATTTGTTCTATCAATAAAAAACTTAAAGAACATGAAACCAGATACTTCAAAATTTGATAAAATACTGAATGCTTCAGAACAATATGGGAAAGTAAACCACGAACCCGATTCCAGTAAAGAAGTACAAGTGAACAGCCAACAAAAAACGATGCCTTTTTCGGATCAAATCGGAAATTACCAACGAAACAAAGGCATTCCCTCCGCATCTTTCGATAAAAGTAAAGTATATATTGTGGGAAGTGGAATTGCAGGAATGTCAGCAGCCTATTATTTTATCCGCGATGGACGTATTCCTGGAGAAAATATTGTTTTCCTAGACCAATTGTCTGTTGACGGTGGCTCTATGGATGGTGCTGGAAATGCCAAAGATGGATATATTATACGTGGCGGACGTGAAATGGATATGACCTATGAAAATCTGTGGGATATTTTTCAAGATATTCCTGCTCTAGAATTGCCGGAACCTTATAGTGTTTTAGACGAATATCGATTAGTGAACGATAACGATCCTAATTATTCAAAAGCCCGTTTAATTCATAATCAAGGACAAATAAAAGATTTTAGCAAGTTTGGTTTAGAAAAAAAAGACCAATTGGCAATCGTCAAGTTATTGATGAAGAAAAAAGAAGAATTGGATGATTTAACTATTGAAGATTATTTTAGCGAATCGTTTTTAAATAGTAATTTTTGGTTTTTTTGGAGAACTATGTTTGCCTTTGAGAACTGGCATAGTTTGTTAGAATGTAAGCTTTACATGCATCGTTTTTTACATGCTATAGATGGTATGAAAGATTTCTCTTGCCTAGTTTTTCCAAAATACAACCAATATGATACTTACATCACGCCATTGAGAAAATTTCTTGAAGGAAAAGGAGTTAAAATTGAGTTGAATACATTAGTCAAAGACTTAGATGTTCATATTGATACAGAAGGAAAAGTCGTGGAAGGTATTATTGCTGAAAGAGATGGTAAAGAAGTAAAAATCCCAGTAGGTAAGGAAGATTATGTGATTGTAACCACAGGTTCTATGACAGAAGACACTTTTTATGGTGATAACAAAACAGCACCCGTAATTGCAATTGATAACAGCACTAGCGGACAAAGTGGCGGTTGGAAACTTTGGAAAAATTTAGCCGCAAAATCTCCAGTATTCGGTAAACCAGAAAAATTCTGTTCCAATATTGAGAAATCTGGTTGGGAATCTGCAACATTAACTTGCAAACCATCCGCTTTTACAGAGAAATTGAAAGAACTTTGCGTTAACGATCCGTACTCAGGAAAAACAGCAAGTGGCGGAATTATCACCATTACAGATTCTAATTGGTTAATGAGTTTCACTTGCAACAGACAGCCTCATTTTCCTACGCAACCCGATGATATTTTAGTAGTTTGGGTATATTCTTTATTTATGGATAAGGAAGGAAATTACATTAAAAAAACAATGCCACAGTGCACAGGAGATGAAATTTTAGCGGAGCTATCTTATCATTTAGGAATTATAAATCAGCTAGATAACGTAGTAGAAAACACAATTGTTAGATCTTCTTATTTACCGTACATAACCTCTATGTTTATGCCAAGAGCCCAAGGTGATCGTCCAAGAGTTGTTCCCGAAGGTTGTAGCAATTTAGGTTTGGTAGGACAATTTGTAGAAACAAACAACGATATTGTCTTCACGATGGAAAGTTCGGTAAGAACAGCAAGAATAGCGGTTTATAAATTATTGAATTTGAACAAACAAGTTCCTGATATTAATCCACTACAATATGATATTCGACAAATATTAAAAGCAACTCAATCGTTAAATGATTACGAACCTATTTTCGGAGAAGGAATTCTAAGAAGAGTGTTAAAAGGAACTTATTACGAACATATTTTGGTGAATACCGATGAAGAAAAAGAAGAACACGAATCTTTTTTTGCAGAACAATTAAACAAATTTCAAGATTGGATGAAAGAATTAAAAGTTTAAAAAAAACAAACTTCAAAAACGGATTGGGAATTACTCAATCCGTTCTTGATTTCAATTTACTAATTATCACAAATTAAAAATTAGTAAGATGAGTTTTAAAAATGCAACGCTAGCACATATTGGTTTTTTAATATCCCACATTAGGAGGATTTGCAATGCGTGCCAACAATAATAAACTACACTAAAAAAAAGCTACAAGAAAATATTTCCTGTAGCTTTTTTTAGTTACAAACTAAAAATCTATCTTTTAGATAAAATTTAGTAACCCTACTCTATGAAGCCTACAGAATTTGCTACAAACGCTGAGCAAAGAACATAAATCAACAATCAAAGTCATTGCGAGGAACAAAGCGAACTTGCTAACAAAAGTAAACCCAGCAGATTATCAGAACGTATATAGCAAATGTGATGGCGCCCGTTCCTCGCAATGATTAAGTCGTGTATAACTCTCTAAAATTTCATTTCAATACCAATTTCTAAATTCCTAATTTGCGCTTTCAAATTAAAAACAAAAAATGAAGGTCTGTATTGCCGAAAAACCTAGTGTAGCACGAGAAATCGCATCCGTTTTGGGAGCCAATACCAAACACGATGGCTATTATGAAGGCAACGGTTATGCAGTTACTTACACCTTTGGACATTTGTGTACTTTAAAAGAACCCAACGACTACAAACCACATTGGAAAAGCTGGGATTTAAACAATTTACCCATGCTTCCCGAAAAATTCGAAACCAAAGTAGTGGAGAATACGGGGATCCAAAAGCAGTTTAAAATTATAAAATCTTTATTTGACAAAGCCACATTAGTCATTAACTGCGGTGATGCCGGACAAGAGGGAGAACTTATACAGCGCTGGGTAATGAATGAAGCGCAATACAAAGGCGAAGTACAACGCTTGTGGATTTCCTCCTTGACAACAGAAGCCATCAAAGAAGGTTTTCAAAATCTAAAACCATCTGCTAATTATGACAATTTATATTATGCCGGGTTTTCTAGAGCCATTGGAGACTGGTTGCTTGGTATGAATGCAACGCGATTGTACACCGTAAAACATGGCGGTTACAAACAAGTTTTATCTATTGGTCGCGTACAAACGCCAACATTGGCAATGGTTGTAGAGCGATTTAAAGAAATTGAAAATTTTAAACCGCAACCGTATTGGGAATTACAAACCTTATATCGAGATACCCTTTTTAGTTATGAAGAAGGACGTTTTACAAACAAAGAAGATGGAGAACTTTTAGCTAATAAAGTCAAGGAAAGTGAGTTCGAAATTATTACTGTCGAAAAAAAGAATGGCAATGAGTTTGCTCCAAAGTTGTTCGACTTAACGGGATTACAAGTCTATTGCAATACTAAGTTTGGGTTTACCGCTGATGAAACTTTAAAAATTGTACAAACCTTATACGAACAAAAAGTAGTTACGTATCCTAGAGTTGATACGACTTTTTTACCAAGTGATATTTATCCAAAAGTGCCTGGTATTTTGCAAAATTTAAGTAATTACTCCGCGCTAACTGAACCACTTTTGGGTAAGAAAATTAAAAAATCGTCTAAGGTTTTCAATGATAAAAAAGTAACAGATCACCACGCAATCATCCCAACGGGAGTTCAAAATAAGTTGCAATACAATCAGCAACAGGTTTATGATATTATTACGAGACGTTTTATTGCCGTATTTTATGACGATTGTTTGGTAGCTAATACCACTGTATTAGGAAAAGCAGCCGATGTCGTTTTTAAAACCACTGGAAAAGAGATTTTAAAAAAAGGATTTCGAATAGTATTTGAAGATCCAAACTCAAAAGAAAAAGAAGTTGACCTATTACCGAGTTTTATTGTAGGCGAAAAAGGACCGCACCAACCTTCGTTTTTAGAAAAAGAAACGAAACCACCCAATCAGTTTACGGAGGCTACTTTATTAAGAGCTATGGAAACTGCAGGAAAGCAAGTAGATGATGAAGATTTACGGGAACTGATGAAAGAAAATGGTATTGGCCGACCGTCAACGCGAGCCAACATTATAGAAACACTTTTTAGGAGACAATATATTGTACGAAACAAAAAACAAGTATTGCCTACTCCAACAGGAATCCAACTAATTGACACCATTCAAAATGAGCTAGTAAAATCGGCTGAACTAACAGGTTCTTGGGAAAAGCAGTTGAAAGATATTGAAAAAGGAACCTATACCGCAGGTTCATTCATCAATAATATGAAGCGCATGATTGAAGTTTTGGTCGATGAAGTGCGCAGTGAAAAGCGACATGCCAATATTTCTCACGCACAAACTCCTCAGAAAGAGGTCGTCAAAGCAGAGAAAAAGAAAGCGGCGGGAATTTTGGCAGAAATTTGTCCAAAATGTAAAAACGGTTCTCTTATAAAAGGAAAATCAGCTTACGGTTGCAGCAACTATAAATCGGGATGTACGTTTGTGCTACCTTATGTATTTGCTGATAAAAAAATCTCAGAGAATCAATATTTAAGATTGATTCAAAAAGGATCGACCGTTAACTTAAAAGATTTTAAAACTGATGCTGGAGTTGTTGAGGGTTTACTCCGTTTTGATGGAAACTTTAAAATCATATTAGAACCTAAGAAAATAACTGCTTCTACTCCATCATTACAAAATAAAACTATTGCAGATACTTTACCTTGTCCTAAATGTCAAAAAGGAACTGTCTTAAAAGGAAAAACAGCTTATGGTTGTAGCCAATATAAATTGGGTTGCGACTTTAAAGTAACTTTTGATGAAGTGAGGTCAAAACTAAAAGATCAAAAACCTACAAAAGAAATTGTTCATACAATCCTAAAAAATAGTGTTAAATAACTGACTTAAAGTGAGTTTAAAAATACTAAAACTACTTAATTAGTTATATCAATTAGAGTACATTTTATACCAAGAGTAGCTATTTTATTTGAACAAAAGTTAAATTTTTACATTAAATTACTGATATTCATACATTTAATAATTCAATAAAATTATTATTGATATTTAATCTAAATAAGCTTTGTGGATTCGAAATCCCTTTTTATATTTGCAGCATTATTTTTAATCATTCCAAATAAAAATTATGAGCAATCAAATCAAAGTCTTATTTATCTTATTATTTACATCATTTTACATACAAGCGCAAGAAAGCGGAATCATAGAAGGAAGAATACTTTCGGCTGATGGTTTTCCTCTTCAAGGAATAGCTATTAAACTAGGGAAAGTAGCTAAGACTACAGAGACAAATAGCAATGGTGAGTTTGTCTTCAATAATTTCCCTACAGGAACTCACACTATTACCTTGGAAGGAAGTGGTATGAAAAAACAATCTAAAGAGATTAAAGTATTGGCAAACCAAACTAATTTTGTAGAGTTCAAGTTAGTAGAAGATATTACTACTTTAAAGGAATTGGTAATTAAAATTAAACAAAGTCCCAATAAGAAAAAAGAAACCGTTTTATCTGGTTTGAATATAAAACCAATAGACTTACCACAAAGTATTCAAATAATAGGACACCATGTTATCGAGCAACAACAAGCGGTACGAATGAGTGATGTCATAAAAAATGTAAATGGTGTATATGTAGGTTCAGCCCGTGGTGGTGCTCAGGAAACATTTTGGTCCAGAGGTTACGATATGTCATCTAATAATATGTTTAAAAATGGTTTCCGTTTTAACAGTGGTTCGATGCCTGAGGTTTCTTCGCTTGAAAGAGTGGAAGTACTTAAAGGAAGTGCTGCTTTATTATTTGGTAATGTAGCTCCAGGAGGTATTTTGAATATGGTTACTAAAAAACCTTCTTTTAAAAGTGGTGGAGAAATTAGCATGCAAATGGGAAGTAATTCTTTCTACAAACCATCGGTTGACTTATACGGTCCATTAGACAAAAACATCGCATACCGTTTTACAGGTTCTTATGAAAACTCAGAAAGTTTTAGAGATGTGGTAAAAAAAGAACGTTATTATATCAATCCATCGCTGCTTTTTAAAGCGAGTGAAAAAACGGAGATTGTATTACAAGGAGATTATTTACACGACAATTGGACACCTGATTTTGGAACTGGAATCATCGGAAAAACAATTGTTGATTTACCTAGAAACACGTATTTAGGGGCGGAATGGTCAAACGGACAAACAAGACAAGCAAGCGTTTCAGGATTAGTAAAACATGATTTTAACGATAATTGGAAACTAAACTTCAATAGCTCTTTCCAAAACTTTGAAAGAACCTCTAAAGGAACGGAACGTGTACAACCAGCAGCAAATGGAGATTGGAAACGTCCCTTAGGTCAAAATAAAAACGTAGAACAAATAATCGGTGAACAAATTAGCTTACAAGGTAATTTTACAACTGGGAAAATAAAACACCAATTATTTACAGGAGTTGATTTTGAAAACTCTTTTGCACAAGCATACACTTTTACCTTCGCTCCAAATACTTATGGAAGTGGTAACATTTTTGACTTTACTAATTTTAATCAAGGTGGTGCAATACCAGAAGGTACTAATACAAAAATAGTAAAAACAGATACCAACCGTTTTGGAATCTATGCACAAGATTTAATTTCTCTTACTGAAAAATTCAAAGTATTAGCAGGAATTCGTTGGTCATGGCAAGAGGCACAAGCAAGCACAAGCGATTTGACAAAAAATCCAGTTGTTATTAAGGACGATGCAAAACGTATTGATCAAGCTTTTACTCCTAAGTTAGGTTTAGTGTACCAACCCACTAAAGACATGTCTTTGTTCGCTAGTTATTCCAACTCATTTACACCAAACTCTGGAACAACAGTTGACCTAAAAGTGATTAAGCCGTCTATAATAGACCAATTTGAACTGGGAGTTAAAAAAGATTTCTGGAGAGGACTTTTAAGCACAAACGTTACTTTGTACCAAATTGAAAACAGTAATCTGGCACAAACTGCAGAATTTAAAGCGGATGGATCTAATAATACAGATTCAAGTATAAAAGTGTTGAGTGGTGCAACAAAAAGTAAAGGAGTTGAACTAGATATTACTGCAAGACCTACAGAAGGATTAAGTATTATTGCAGGATACAGCTACAACGAAATGCGTTATACAAAAACATCTGGTCTTCAAGGAAGTTCGATTGTAGGAGATCGTTTGACAAGAACACCCGCAAATACAGCTAATTTAAGTTTCTTTTACACATTACCTTCAGGTATATTAAAAGGATTATCTATTGGTTCTTCTGCAAATTATATCGGGAAACGTGTTGGAGGATGGAACAATCAATACAAATCAACTGAACCTAATGGAATATTAGACAGAGAAATTCCTTTGGATGGTTACACAACAATAGATGTTTCTGCTGGGTATGAATGGGGAAAATTCTCTATATTATGTCGATTATCTAATATAACTAATGAGTTAAATTATACCGTTCATGAAAATTATAGTGTAAATCCAATTGCGCCTCGTCAAGTAATGACTTCGTTAAAATATAAATTCTAGGGCGAGCCAAAAAACTTTTAAAATTTATAAAAACTTTTTTCTGATTGACCATTTATTGGTCAACAGAGAAAAGTTTTTATTTTTTATAAAAGAATATATTATTTTTGCGAATTCAAATTGAACACTACCATGAAAAAGAAAAATTTCCGCAACTTACACCGAGATCTAGGCTATTTCTATATTGGATTAATTATTTCATTTGCCGCATCAGGTCTTATGATGAATCATAGAGATTCTTGGCATCCGGAAAAATATACAACGGAAACTAAAATGATTCAGGTGCAACTTCCAGAGGAGGACCAAATCAATGAAAAATTTGCTGAAGCGTTGGGTGTAAAATTAGGAATCGATGATAAACTCCGAAAACATAGCATTAAAAAAGGGAGTTTGAAAATTTCATTTGAAAATCATGATCTCGAAATTGACCTAAAAACGGGTAAAGGGGAAATGGTGACTTTTATAAAAACACCAATCATCAGTCAAGCGATGAAATTGCACAAGAACACTTCTAATTTTTGGATATATTATTCTGATATTTTTGCGTTGAGTTTAATCGCTATTGCATTAACTGGAACCATAATGGTTAAAGGCGGAAAATTCAGCTTTAAAGAACGTGGCTGGAAACTAGCTTTAGCTGGAGTTTTATTTCCATTACTATTCTTATTTTTATTGGCGTAGCAGAAACAAGTACTGCTAAAACAATTTGCCAAATTACAAATAGAAAAAAATTATCTACATTGAAATACGAAGCTCTCTCTAAAAAATTTACTTTGCCTTTTTGTGTTATTTTTATCTACTTCTTGTATTTCTAAAAAAAATAGCAAACTTAGGACGAACAACCAATTCAATGAAAAATATAAAGAAAGCATAAAATCTTTCACAGGAACATTAGACGCCACCCAGTACAAAGAAATTAGAGCTTTATTTGAAAAGGAATTAAACACTATTTTGCCCCAAGATAAAAACATATTAATAAATTACAGTCAGAAAGCAGAAAATTGTATTTCACCAGGAGGAAATAAAAGAAAAAAATCAATTCAAATTGACAATAAAATAAAAATTTCCCAATCAATCTGTGCCAAAAACAATACTATTGATTTCTTCGTTTATACGGAAGATAACTTTGATAAAGAGAAAGTAAATGTAAATGGTGGCGCTATTGCTTTGGGCCATCCG
>CBDUEE010000117.1:0-8941 GCA_965366105.1 uncultured Flavobacterium sp.
AAACAATTCGATTACCTCAATGGCCATACGAGTTCTATCGTTTTATTTGCCAAATTCCTTCAGAAAAAAAATATAATTCTATCCGCTATTTGTCCTACTCTAAAAGTCTGTATCGTTACTTCTGAAATGCTTTTTGAAGATGATAAAATACTGCTGGAAAAACAATTTAGCATTCCTATTGTTAACGAATATGGTGCCTCGGAACTGGATTTAATTGCTTTTCAGAATACTAAAGACGAATGGCAGGTAAATGCAGAAACGTTATTTATCGAGATATTAGATGAAAATAATCAGCCCGTTCCAAACGGAACTTCGGGTCGTATTATCATTACTTCCTTATTCAATAAAGCACATCCTTTTATTCGATACGATATTGGCGATATTGGAATTTTAGACGAAAAAAGTACCTTAAAAAAGCCCATTTTAAAAAAATTAATTGGACGCACAAATGACATAGCAATCTTACCAAGCGGCAAAAAAGTACCTGGTTTGACATTTTATTACGTTACAAAAAGTATTATTGAAGATGATGGAAACGTAAAAGAATTCATCATTAAGCAAACTAAAATAGATTCATTTAAAATTGAATACGTAAGTGAAACCGAATTGAATTTTGAACAAATAAAAAAGCTGGAACAAGCAATTACCTTGTATCTGGAACCCAATTTAAAATTTATATTTACAAGAAAAACGAGCTTAGAAAGAGGCAATCGTGGAAAGTTAAAACAGTTTAAATCGTTGGTTTAATGTAGGTCGGTTTTAATACTAGTTGTGTAAATAAAAATCCAATCATACCTATTAATGAAACGATGAAGTTAAACCCATGAAACGTTCTGTAAACTGCAAAATTATGCTTCAATAAATCAAATTTAGAAGCAGAAATTGAGTTTTCTCTAATTCTATAATAAGCTAAACTTTCAGGAACAACTTGTGCTACTTTTATTTTTTTTAGAATTGTGAGCCACAACATCCAATCTTGCCGTTTTCTGATTGATGAAATTCTTATTTTTCCAAAATAATTAACATCATAAATTCCGGTCAGATTACCAATATAATTGCAAAAAAATAATTGCCTGTAGCTAAGATTTAGCGGCGCCTCTACTCTTTTATTCAAGGACTTTCCTTGTTCATCTATACAATCGTAAAATGAAAAAGTGAATGGTAAATTATTGTTTATTAGAAAATTAATTTGTTTATTTAATTTTTCTGGTTTCCATAAATCATCGGCATCTAAAAATGAGATGTATTGTCCCGAAGTCTTCTCTAAAGCTGTATTTCTGGCAATTCCTGTTCCCGAATTTTTTTCCAGTTTATAAATTTTAATTCTTTGATCTTTATCAGCAAATTGCTTTGCTATGGCAACTGTTTTATCAGTAGAAGCATCATCCATAATAATCATTTCCCAATTTTGATAGGTTTGATTTTGCACGGATTGAATGGTTTCTTTAATAAATTTTTCAGAATTAAAAGAAGGTGTAATTATAGATACAAGTGGATTTTCCATAATTAATATGCTTTATCATCACCTTTTAAAGTGTTGTATATTGTAATGAAAATAATCTCTATATCTAACAAAATCGACCAATTTTCGATATAAAAAATATCGTATTTTACTCTATTAATTATGTCTTTATCGTTTTCTACTTCACCCCGACACCCTTTGGTTTGAGCTAATCCTGTTATCCCTGGTTTTACAAAATGACGCACCATAAATTTATCTACTTTTGCGGCATATATATTAGCAACACTGATCATGTGTGGTCTGGGTCCAACTACTGACATTTCGCCAAAGAACACATTAAAAAACTGTGGCAATTCGTCCATACTTGTTTTGCGGATAAATTTACCTATTTTAGTTATTCGCACATCATTTTTGGAGGCCAACTCCATATCGGCTTTGTCATTTATTTCCATAGATCGAAATTTATAACAATTGAAATCTTTATAATTGAGACCATTTCTTTTTTGAACAAAAAACAATGGTCCTTTAGATTCCCATTTTATTAATATGCCCATTACTGGCACAAGCCATGACAATAAACCTATAATTATAAATGATGAAAATACAACGTCAAAACTACGCTTGATAATTTTATTGAAACGTTGTTCTTGCAAAATATTTCGGAGAGAAATAACGGGAATATAATCGTAATACTCGAATTTCACATTAGCGGCAAGCAGTTGTTTTTCGTCAGGAATAAATTTTAATGTTTTCAAATTATTATCTGCAAAATCAATGATATTAGCCATTTGATACTGGGATAAGTCCGCCATTGCACAATATATTTCATCAATTTTATTGTTCGAAACAAAAGATAGGCATTGCTCAATTTTCTCTGCTTTATTTTCCTCCAAAGAAAATACGTTAATTAAATTATACCCATAATCAGGATTCTCAGTAAAAAAATGCCTGAGAGGATCGATACTCTCCTCATTTCCTAATAAAACTACTGTTCTAAAATTTCCTCCATACAAAACCCGGTATCTTCTTAAAGAATAATAGATAAAGAGCTTGAAGGATAGGATGAGACAAAATGAGATAGAAACAAAAAATACAACTCCTTTTTGATTAGCAAGTTGGGAGTAATACAACTCTATACTAAGGCATAATATTCCAAATAGAGCAGCCTGTTTTAAGGTTTTATTTAAAATAGAAATAACTTTTGTATAGCGATATACTTCGTAAAACCCCAAATATATAGCGATTACAATCCAAGAAAAACTAAGGAATAGTGCATACAATACTGGATTGATATGAAATGGTACTATGTAAATAGAGGCTACATTGATGATTATTAAATCAATCAAATAAGAAAAAGGGCGAATGTAGCCTGAATATCTTCCTGTTTTTGCTACCACTATTTTATATAGCTTGAAAAATCTTTATGTTCCTCTTTTGAAAGTTCCTCTTTTGATAACGATTTGAAATAATTGTATGTAATCTTCATTCCTTCGGCTCGACCTACTTTAGCTTCCCATCCTAATAATTCTTTAGCTTTAGTAATATCTGGCTGACGTTGCAATGGATCATTTATAGGCAATGGATGATAGACTACTTTTTGATTAGTTCCCGTCAATTTAATGATTTCATCAGCAAAATCTTTAATCGTTATTTCGTCTGGATTTCCAATATTTACTGGGTAAACATAATCCGAGTGCAGTAATCTAAAAATTCCTTCGACTTGATCGTCTACATAACAAAAAGAGCGTGTTTGCATTCCGTCGCCAAAAATAGTTAAATCCTCTCCACGAATGGCTTGGCCTATAAATGCGGGAATTACACGACCATCATTGAGTCTCATTCTTGGACCATACGTATTAAAAATACGGACAATTCTAGTTTCTACACCATGAAAAGTGTGATACGCCATAGTGATTGATTCTTGAAAACGTTTGGCTTCATCATAAACACCTCTTGGACCTATTGTGTTTACATTTCCATAATATTCTTCCGTTTGCGGATGTACTAATGGATCACCGTACACTTCAGAGGTTGATGCAATAAGAATTCTGGCATTTTTAACTCTTGCTAATCCGAGAAGATTATGTGTTCCCAGAGAACCCACTTTTAGGGTTTGAATAGGAATCTTCAAATAATCAATTGGACTTGCAGGTGAAGCAAAATGAAGTATATAGTCTAAATTTCCAGGAACATGAACAAACTTTGTGATATCATGGTGGTAAAATTCGAAATGCTCCAATTTAAAAAGATGTTCAATATTTTTTAAATCTCCAGTTATAAGATTATCCATACCAATAACAAAATAGCCTTCTTTTATAAAACGATCACAAAGATGGGAACCCAGAAATCCGGCGGCTCCAGTAATAAGTATTCTTTTCATATTTTTTATTATTGCTAAAAACGATGGGATATTCGCTTTTTACTAATTTATTTTACGTTGAAAATTTGTTCTAATATCTTGATGGTAATCAAATAAGTTGGCTTTACACCCGACGTTCCTAATCCGCCCGAAGCCAGTGTACTTCCAGTTTCTAAAGGATTATCAGAAGCATAATACGCATACCTAACCTTAACATCGTGAGGGACACTCTTTCTAATTTTTGATGCAGATTGTATCGCTTTTTGATAATAAGAACCTTCCATTTCTAATCCAATAATGCCCCAAGTCGATTCATGAAAAAACTTTAATAAATCTCTGTTTTGTAATGACGTTCCAAGTACAGTAACCATTGGCCCTGCAAAAACGGCAATATCATTTCCTTCAAACATTTCAGCTGTTAGTTCATTTTCAAAATAATAATTATCAGCAGTTCCTTCGTTGATGTGTGCGTTTGGAATCATAATATCACCTTTTCCTCCTTCTAGAATTCCTGCTTTCCCCATTATAGAAACCGACTCCACATTCAAAAGAATATCTTTTTTATAGGGTTTTAATAATTCGTCAATGGTTTCATACGCTTGTTCTCCAAAAGCATAATCCATTACAATAAGCACTGGTGGTTTGTCACCCGTATTTGAAGTAGAAAATGATGTTTTTGACCAATTTATTTTTGCGGTATCAAAAATTTGAACGTCAATATTAGTTCCTGAACTATCAGGTAATGAAATCATTCCATGTTTCAATGCTACTGCTGAAACTTCATTTCGCAAAATATCCGCTCCAGATCTACTTAATTCCTCATATATAAAGAAATCAGATTTCTCTTTGAACTTTGTTTTTAAAACTTCAGTAGCAAAAATCGAATTCATAACCGAGTGCATATTAGCGCTAATTACGTGAATAGGACGATCTAAAAGTTGATTTTCTTCCAAGACCTTCTTGATGTTTGTAGCCCAAATTTCTCCGTGAATGTGGTGTCCTAAACGCTCTCTCAAAATAGGACTGAAAGTAATTGTTCTTTTATTATCATCAACAATTTCCTCTATGGCTAGTTTTCCCAACCAAAAAATAACATGCAAAAAACGATCTGGTGCTGCGGTTGAACCAAAAGCATCATAAATATCTAACACTTCCTCGAATGTTCTACCAAGAATATTAGCCGCATGCGAAATCGCTTTCTCTTTTTCAACAAGAGTTAGTTTTTTCTTTTGAGAAACTGCTTGCTCTAGTTTGAACCAATCCCGAGAAACTTCTCCAGCATCATCTAGTAAAACTCTATTTCTAATTTTGTGTGATTCGATGAAAATAAACGTTAAGTGTGTCAAAATATCATAGATGTCTGAACGACCTCTAGTAATTTCCACATTCATTTGCTCCTCATCAATACGGTAGCAATTTCTTCTTCTTTTTGGCGGAACAATTGCTTGAAAATGTGATTTTGAATAGCCTTCCTCAGAAGTTAAATTGATAAATCTACATTCCTCGATTCCTACCGGAAGTCGTTCAATTACATATAAAAGTCCGTTCAATTCTACTTTTTCTTCACCAATATTTCCATAAATTTCAGGACGCAATGCTAATAATGCTTCACGCAATGTATCTCCAGAAATTCCCATTGGTTTATAAAAACCTCTATTGAAAAGGTGACGCATCGTAATGTACATTTTTTCAATAGCTGCTGATGATTCTTGTGCTCTCGAACGAGATATATTTTTAGTTTCTTTCATTTCTTAATTTTTTTATAGCCTTCAAAGGTAAGGCATTTATTCGCTTTTCAATAAATCCACAATTTTCCTATCATTAGAAAGTCTCGGAATTTTATTCTGTCCACCTAATTTCCCTATTGATTTCATATAATCCTGAAAACCATTTTTTACAACTTTAGTCACAACTACTTTTTGCAGTACTTTACCAACAATCAAATCATCGTAATACATGTTTTGTTTACGCATCGCATTATCTATCGCTTCCGCAAAAGTAGCCCTGTTATCCGGATCGTTCTCAAATTCTATAAACCATTCGTGATAAGGTAAGCCAGATGCTGGCGAAATTTGAGGGGCAACCGTAAATTCATTGATACGAATTGCAGTTCCTAAAATAGCTTCCTGCAAAGCACTTTCTACTTCTTTGCCTATAACGTGTTCTCCAAACGCCGAAATGTAATGCTTAATTCTACCCGAAACGATGATTCTATAGGGTTTTAAGGAAACAAATTGCACCGTATCACCAATGTTATATCCCCAAAGTCCAGCATTTGTAGAAATAATTAAAACATAATTCACATTTAATTCTACTTCGCCAATCGTATATCGTTTTGGATTTTCATTTTGAAATTCGTCACTTTTTATAAATTCGTAAAAAATACCTCCGTTCAAAAGTAGTAACATTCCTTTTTCCTTTTGTGAATCTTGGTAAGCAAAAAATCCTTCAGACGCTGGAAATAACTCGATACTATCTACTTTTCGCCCTATTAAATTTTCGAATTTGGCTCGATACGGTTCGTAATTAACACCTCCGTAAATAAACAAATTAAAGTTTTTGAAGATTTCGCCAACCGGCTTCCCTCCTTTTTCTTTTAGTTTTTCAAAATACATTTGCACCCAAGACGGAATTCCTGAAATTACCGACATATCCTTGTGAAATGTTTCTTCGACTATTGCATTTACTTTGGTTTCCCAATCTTCAATACAATTGGTTTCCCAAGAAGGCATTCTATTTTTTTGCAGGTATTTGGGAACAAAATGGGCTACAATTCCAGACAAACGACCAACTTTTACTCCGTTTTTTTCTTCAAGAATTGGACTTCCTTGTAGGAAAATCATTTTTCCATCGACAAAATCAGATTTTCCCGTTTCATGAATATAATGCAGAATCGCGTTTCTAGCGGCTTCAATATGATAAGGCATCGATTCCTTAGTCAACGGAATGTATTTGGCACCTGAAGTAGTTCCAGACGTTTTGGCAAAATAGAGAGGTTTTCCTTTCCAGAGTATATTTTCAGCACCTTTCACCACTTGATCTATGTATGGTTTTAATCCTTCGTAATCTCTTACAGGAACCTGTTTAGCAAAATCTGAAGTAGTTTTAATTTTTTCAAAATGATGATCAACACCAAATTGGGTGTTTTTGGCTTCTTTTATTAAGTTCAAAAAAACTTTGTTTTGAGTTTCAACTGGATTAACAACCCAAGCTTCGGTTTTATTATATATTTTTTTTGCAAATAGTTTTGCTGCAATCGATTTTATTGACATAGTTTTTTGGTTTTGCCACAAAGGCACAAAGGCACAAAATTTTTACTCTTTTTATTTTTTATTCTTTTCCTTCTTAGTAACTGGATTTTTAGCGACTTGTGTGTTTTTTTCTTCTTTAATTACCTCATTCCTTAATTCTAATTCTTCCTCTGAAGCTTTTAGTTTTTCAGGAGCCACCGTTTCTTCAGTAGAGGATAAAATCGAATCTTTATTGAATTTAGCATAGTCTAATTCTCCAGTAAGCACTTTTTTAATTGATAAAATATAGGCTTCATTTTTCTTTAATGCAGCAGTCAAAGAATCTGATTTTAAAGCCAATTCTGTAGCATCTTTTTTAAGTTTAGTAGAGGAATAACCCGGAATAAATTCCCTTAGTGGAGTAAAAGCAATAATAAAAGTCGTTACAGTGGTAATAATTATTGCGCCCAATGTAGCAAATATAAAAACATTCATTAAGGTAAGTTTTAAAGAAAAAGTTTCTTCAAAGGTATCCTCGTTTAAAATTATTAAACGTCTCTTATTGAATAAATTTTCTTTGATTTTGCGCCCTTTCAGTCTTTTTTTAGACATACATTTTTATTATTGAACAAATATAACAATTAATGTGGTTGATTGTATTCGCTTCCTTTTGTCACACAGTACTTATGCTAATTTTTTTTTAATAAATTTTTAACGCTTTTGAAACCAAATAAATGTACTAAAATAATTTTCCGTAAACTAATTCTATATACCTTTGTCACAAGAAATTTTACAAATTTGCTTCGGCAATAAATTTATAGATCATGGGAAGATTAGGTCCAACTGAAATTATTTTAATAGTTGCCGTAATTTTATTAATGTTTGGAGGGAAAAAAATTCCAGAATTAATGAAAGGGTTAGGAAATGGAATTAAAGAATTCAAAAATGCTTCTAAAGAAGAACAACCAGCAGTAAAAAAAGAAGAGGAAACAAAAGAATAAATTTCTTTAATTTCAATATTAAAAAAATCCAAATTCCATTAGTCTAACTTATGGAATTTGGATTTTTTTGTTATTTATAGTACCATCGTTAATTGAATTCTTTTTCTATCCTCATCCACCTCAGTTACTTTTACCTGCACGTGTTGGTGTAATTTTACTACTTCATTTACATCGCTTACAAAACCGGCTTTGAGTTGAGAAATATGAACTAATCCACTTTCTTTCACGCCAATATCAACAAAACAACCAAAATTGGTAATATTATTGACAATTCCCGGCAAAATCATTCCAGATTTTATATCTTTTATTGATTTCACATTGGGATCAAATTCAAAAACCTTAGCCGACTTTCTAGGATCTAATCCTGGTTTTTCGAGTTCTTTAATAATATCTTTTAACCCTAGTAACCCTATTTCTGGTGTACTGTAATTTTCTGGTTTTATTAAAGCTGTTTTTTCAGGATTAGCAATTAAATCATTTACAGTTAATTTCAAATCTTTCGCCATTTTTTCAACAATTCCGTAGGCTTCTGGATGCACTGCTGAATTATCTAACGGATTTTTAGCATTCGAAATTCGGATAAATGCAACACCTTGTTGGTATGCTTTTTCTCCTAATCGAGGCACTTTTTTGAGTTGCTTTCTGTCTGTAAATGGGCCATTTTCCGATCGATATTGCACGATATTCTCGGCTAACTTCTCTCCTATTCCACTCACATAACTCAATAAATGTTTACTTGCTGTATTGATATTGATGCCAACCGAGTTCACACAACGAATTACGGTATTATCTAGTGCTTCTTTTAACTTATTTTGATCTACATCATGCTGATACTGTCCAACACCAATCGCTTTTGGGTCAATTTTTACCAATTCAGCCAATGGATCCG
>CBDUEE010000118.1:0-8889 GCA_965366105.1 uncultured Flavobacterium sp.
ATATAAAACTACTTCTTTACCAATCTCTGGAATATTAATTAATTTCTGAACGCTTTTGCGATCCATTTCTAATTCTCTTTTGGGAATTTTATGTTTTATAGGCGTGGTAAATAATTTTGCAGCAAATAGAGTAATTAATTTTGGTGAAATAAAAGAGATTAATTTACAAGTTAATAAAATAATCTTAGGAATTTTTAAGGATTGTGTATGTATAGAAGTTTTTTTTGTCATATCAATAAATTTGCAAAGGGATAATTGGGTTGATTTTTTTTTACTTAATTTAGAAAAAGATAAAAGTAGTATATTTTATAAAGTTTTTTATTGGTATTAACATAAAACGTATAAATAATATAAAATGGAAATAGTAGTAATAAAATTAACTCAAAAACAACAAAATTTCATACATGGAAATATTTCATATTAGTGCAGAATGTTATCCAGTAGCCAAAGTTGGTGGCTTAGCAGATGTTGTTGGGGCATTACCAAAATATCAAAATAGTGCAGGACATCTAGTAAGAGTTGTCATACCTTGCTATGATACGAAATTTAGAAAAGAAAATGAATTTGAATGTGTTTATTGGGGCCAGGTGAAATTAGGGGAGGAGGATTTCCCGTTCAATATCCTCAAAGAAACAACAAATAAGCTAGGATTTGAATTGTATTTAGTAGAAATACCCAAGCTATTCGATAGAAAAGAAATTTATGGTTATGAAGATGATATTGAACGTTTTTTATCTTTTCAAATCGCAACTTTAGACTGGATTATTGGTAGGGATACACTACCAGATGTAATTAATTGTCATGATCATCATACGGGTTTAATTCCATTTATGATGTTGTATTGTTCTAAGTATTCTAAAATGCAAAATACGCCATCAATAATTACAATTCATAATGGGCTGTATCAAGGACAGTTTGGTTTTGATAAATTGTATTATTTACCAGAGTTTGACTTGGCTCATGTAAAAGTTTTAGAATGGGATAACTGTATTAATTCATTGGCTGTAGGTATAAAATGTGCTTGGGCTGTAACTACGGTTTCTCCTAATTACTTGAATGAAATTAATTATTCAGCAAATGGGTTAGAATCTTTATTTAATAAGGTTCGATACAAATCTAAAGGGATTTTGAATGGAATTGATATTGAAGTTTGGGATCCAGCCAAAGATAATATGCTCGAAAAAAACTATTCTATTAAAAATTATGAAATAGGGAAGCAAGAAAATAAAGAAAAATTATGCAGTCTCTTTAATTTAGATCCAACAAAACCACTTTTTAGTTTCATTGGTAGATTATTAGAAGAAAAAGGAGGCGATTTATTACCACATGCTGCGGCACTATCTTTATCCGAGAATTTCCAACAAATAAACATCTTAATTTTAGGTTCCGGAAACACCACTATAGAAAACCAATTGAATAGACTCTTGCAAGACTACATAGGGAACTACAACACTTTTATTGGTTATAATGAAGAGCTAGCTCACTTAATTTATGCAGGTTCTGATTTTTTATTAATGCCTTCAAGAGTTGAACCATGTGGATTAAACCAAATGTATTCGCTACGTTATGGAACAATTCCTATTGTAAGAAGAACTGGAGGATTGAAAGATACAGTAATTGATTTTGGAGATCATGGAAATGGTATTTGTCACGATCAGGCAAGCGTAGGAGATATCTGTTATTCTATTGAACGAGCCATACATTTATACGAGGATAAAAAAAAGCTGAACGAAATTAGAAAAATAGGAATGAAAACGGATCATTCCTGGGAGCGTGTTTGTCAGGAATATATAGAAATTTATAAATTATTAATTAACAATATATGAAAGTTAAAAAGAAAAATGTAATTGCAATTATATTAGGTGGAGGACAAGGTTCTAGATTATATCCGTTAACAGAAACAAGGTCTAAACCTGCCGTTCCAATAGGAGGGAAATATAGATTAGTAGATATTCCAATTTCAAATTGTATGAATTCAGACATTTATAGAATGTTTGTTTTAACTCAATTTAACTCGGCTTCTTTGAATGCTCACATAAAAAACACCTATAATTTTAGTGTTTTTAGTCACGCTTTTGTTGATATCCTTGCAGCAGAACAAACTCCTGATAATCCAACTTGGTTTCAAGGTACGGCTGATGCGGTAAGGCAGTGTATGCCTCATTTTTTAAATCATGATTTCGATTATGCATTAATCCTTTCGGGAGATCAATTGTATCAAATGGATTTTAATGAAATGCTTGAAGCACATATAAATATTAAAGCAGATATTTCTATTGCTACATTGCCTGTAAATGCAAAAGATGCACCAGAATTTGGAATATTAAGAACAAATTCAGAAAGTTGTGTTGAATCTTTTATCGAAAAACCAGCTAAGGAACTATTACCAGATTGGGAATCAGATGTAAGTGAACAGATGAGAAGTGAAGGTAAACATTACTTAGCTTCGATGGGTATTTACATTTTCAACAAAAAATTGTTAGTAGAAATAATGTCTAGTAAAGACACTAAAGATTTTGGTAAAGAAATTATTCCACAAGCTGTGGGTAACAAAAAAATATTAAGTTATCAATATGAAGGATATTGGACTGATATTGGTAATATTGACTCTTTTTTTGAAGCAAATATTGGATTGACAGAAGACTTGCCTAAATTTAATTTATTCGATAACGATAATAAAATTTATACGAGGCCAAGGCTTTTGCCTCCATCTAAATTTCAAAAAACAATTATTGATAAATCTCTTATTTCAGAGGGGTGTATATTGAATGCTAAAGAAATAAATCATTCAGTAATAGGGATTCGATCTCGGATAGGTGATGGCACAATAATTCAGAATTCTTATGTAATGGGGAATGATTTCTATCAAAATATTGAGGATATGAATGAAGATATTAAAAATAAAAAACAACTGATAGGTATTGGTGAACGATGTTTTATAAATAACGCTCTCGTAGATAAGAATTGTAGAATAGGGAATGATGTATATATAAATGGAGGTGCTCATTTGGGAGATTTTTCAAACGAATTGTATGCCATAAAAGAGGGAATTGTTGTCATCAAAAAAGGAGCAGTGATACCAGATAATTATATCATTAAGTAATTTAGAAAAACTGTTTTGTTTTAAAAATAATATTCCTTTTTTTAGAAAAGGGAATTACACATTCGTTGTATGAATAAAGTTATCTCGCATTCCCTTTTTACAGATTTTGATATTGATTTGTTTAAAGCAGGAAAACACTTCAAACTGTATGAAAAACTAGGAGCACATATTATATCAGTCGATGGTTTTCAGGGTGTTTACTTTGCAGTTTGGGCTCCTACGGCTCATTCTGTATCTGTTGTTGGTGATTTCAATTTCTGGACAGATGGAGAATATCAGTTGAATGTGCGTTGGGATTCGTCAGGAATATGGGAAGGTTTTATTCCCAATATAGAAAAAGGAGCCATTTATAAGTATAAAATACAGTCTAACAACGCAGGGATTGTAACTGAGAAAGCTGATCCATTTGCTTTTTATTGCGAAAAACCACCGCATACTGCCTCTGTAGTTTGGGAGTTAGATTATAATTGGAAAGATAAAAAATGGATGGAAACTAGGCAAAATCATAATGGTCTAGACAAACCTTATTCTGTTTATGAAGTGCATTTGGGATCTTGGAAACGACATGGCACCGAAAATCGCTTTTTGACTTATATTGAATATGCTGAAGACTTAGTAAATTATATAAAAGAAACAGGTTTTACTCACGTAGAGTTTATGCCAATCATGGAATATCCTTATGATCCGTCTTGGGGATATCAATTAGTGGGTTATTTTGCTCCTACATCTCGTTTTGGTAACCCACAAGAATTCATGTTTTTGGTAGATAATTTGCATGAAGCAGGTATTGGAGTGATTTTAGATTGGGTTCCTTCTCATTTTCCTGATGATGCACATGGTTTAGGATTTTTTGATGGATCAAATTTATTTGAACATCCAGATCGTAAAAAAGGATATCATCCAGATTGGAAAAGTTTAGTTTTTAATTATGGTCGAAATGAAGTTCGTTCTTTCTTGATTAGTAATGCGCTTTTTTGGTTGCAATATTATCATGCTGATGCACTACGCGTTGATGCTGTAGCGTCGATGTTGTATTTAGATTATTCTAGAAATGAAGGAGAATGGGAACCTAATATTTATGGTGGAAGAGAAAATCTAGACACGATAAGTTTCTTGAAAGAATTTAATGAAGCGGTTTACTCAAATTTTGAAGGAGTTCAAACTATTGCTGAAGAAAGTACTTCTTTTCCTATGGTTTCTAGACCAACTTCAATTGGAGGATTAGGATTTGGAATGAAATGGATGATGGGCTGGATGAACGATACATTAGACTACTTTAAAAAAGATACAGTTTATAGAAAATACCATCAAAATGATCTTACATTCTCCATGACCTATGCTTTTTCTGAAAATTTTATGTTGCCACTTTCTCATGATGAAGTAGTTTATGGAAAAAAATCAATTGTAGGAAGAATGCCAGGCGATGAATGGCAGAAATTTGCAAATTTAAGATTGTTGTATGGCTACATGTTTATGCATCCTGGAACAAAATTACTTTTTATGGGAAGTGAATTTGGACAAATTGGTGAATGGAATTTTGATGGAAGTTTAGATTGGCATTTGTTGCAATATCCATTCCATGAAGGGGTAAAAAAATTGATTACAGATTTGAACCATTTGTATAAAACAGAACCAGCTTTGTATGAAAAACAATTCAGTCCAGAAGGTTTTGAATGGATTAATTACTCCGATCATCAAAATGCAGTGATGTCTTTTATTCGCAAAGGAAATATACTAAAAGAAAACGTTATTGTAGTTTGTAATTTTACAGAAGTAGTTCGTTCGGGTTATCGTATTGGTATTCCCAGAAAAGGAAAATTAACAGAGATTTTTAATAGCGATGCCATAAGTTATGGTGGAAGTGGCGTTTCTAACTCAAAAAATATTCCAATAGATGCTATGCCTTATGATGGGAGGGATTATTCAGCAGAATTAATTTTGGCCCCTTTAAGTGTTTCAGTTTTTAAAATTTCATAATTGATTACTAGAAAGTTTAAGAGATTTAAATAGTTTATATAGCTAACAACTTGCAATAAAGTAGTACTAGATCACGCAATCAAACCGGGATTGTTTAATTAGTTAATTTCTAATTAATGGACAATTTAAATTTTTGGAAAATTAATATCAATAGCTAGATAACTATAACGTTTTCGCTAATAAAAGTAGATAAACAACTGAATGCGAAGTAATTTTGTATTTTTGAAAATCCAAAATCGAATGAAAATAATACCATAAAAAATGATTACAAATACAGAATTAGAATATAAAGGAGATTTATATCCAACAAGAATTGTCTCTTTTGAACATGAAGTAGATTCAGTAAGTTTCTATACCGACAATAGTGTTATTTTGAAAGTAACTGTATTAAGAGATAGCTTAATTCGATTCAGATTTACTACTAAAGGCTATTTTAGCAATGATTTTTCTTATGCAATTGATAAAAGTCATTCTCATGGTTATAACTTTTTACAAGTAAGTGATGAGCAAGATTATTATCAGATAAAAACCAGTAAAGTTCAATGTAGAATTCAAAAAATAGATATGAGACTTTCTATTTTTGATTTAGAAGAAAATATTATTTTAGAAGATGAACTAGGTTTTCATTGGGAAGAAAGTTACGAGTTTGGTGGGAATATAGTAAAAATGAGCAAATCTTCAAAAGATGGAGAATGCTTTTATGGACTTGGAGATAAAGCAACCCAGTTAAATTTGAAAGGAAAAAGACTGGAAAATTTTGCTACAGACCAATATGCTTTTCAAAAAGATCAAGAGCCTTTGTATAAGGTGGTTCCATTTTATATCGGACTTCAGAACAAAAAATCGTACGGTATTTTCTTTGACAACACTTTTAGAACTTATTTTGATTTTTGTTACGAAAGAAGAAACGTTACCAGTTATTGGGCAGAGGGAGGAGAAATGAATTATTATTTCATTTATGGTCCACAAATGCAAGATGTGGTGACCACTTATACTGATCTTACTGGCAAACCAGAATTACCGCCATTATGGGCACTTGGATATCATCAATGTAAGTGGAGTTATTATCCAGAAAGTAATTTAAAAGAAGTTGCTGCAAAATTTAGAGAGTTGAAAATTCCTTGCGATGCTCTCTATTTAGATATTGATTACATGGAAGGTTTTCGCTGTTTTACTTGGAACAAAGAATATTTTCCAGATCCTAAAAGAATGGTAGCTGAACTTGCCCAAGATGGTTTTAAAACGGTTGTAATCATTGATCCAGGAATAAAAATTGACAAAGAATACTCTGTTTATAAAGAAGCTTTAGAGAAAGATTATTTCTGCAAAAGAGCCGATGGACCCTACATGAAAGGAAAAGTTTGGCCGGGAGAATGTAATTTTCCTGATTATACTAATCCAGTAGTGCGTGAATGGTGGGCTGGATTATTCAAAGAATTAATCTCAGAAATTGGGGTTAAAGGAGTCTGGAATGACATGAATGAACCTGCAGTAATGGAAGTACCTAATAAAACTTTCCCTATGGATGTTCGTCATGATTACGACGGAAACCCTTGTAGTCATCGAAAAGCACACAATATATATGGTACACAAATGGCTAGAGCAACCTATCATGGTGTGAAGCGATTTGCTTATCCAAAAAGGCCATTTGTAATTACAAGATCAGCCTATTCTGGGGCTCAACGTTATACTTCGTCTTGGACTGGAGATAATGTAGCTTCATGGGAACATTTATGGATTGCAAATATTCAAATGCAACGGATGTCTATTTCTGGAATGGGCTTTGCTGGATCAGATATTGGAGGATTCGCAGAGCAACCTTCTGGAGAATTATATGCTCGTTGGATTCAATTAGGTGTTTTTCATCCTTTTTGTAGAACCCATTCATCAGGAGATCATGGTAACCAAGAACCTTGGGCATTTGACGAAGAAGTGATTGATGTCACTAGAAAATTTGTCAATTTGCGATACCAGTTATTGCCATATTTGTACACCATGTTTTGGCAATATATAGAAGAAGGAGTTCCAATGTTGAAGCCGTTGGTATATTATGATCAAGAAGATATTCAGACACATTATAGAAACGATGAATTTATTTTTGGAAATCAGATTTTGGTTTGTCCAATTTTAGAACCTAATTCATTAGGAAGAAGGATGTATATTCCAAGAGGAGAATGGTATAATTACTGGACCAATGAAGTTGTAAATGGAGGAAAAGAAATTTGGATAGATACTAAATTTGATGAAATTCCAATTTTTGTAAAAGCAGGAGCTATAATTCCTAAATATCCAGTTCAGCAATATGTTGGTGAATTAGAATTTGATGAATTAATATTGGATATTTATTATAAAATAGGAAAAGAAAAGTCTATCGTTTATGAAGATGCTCAAGATGGATATGATTATAAAAAGGGGAGATATAGTTTCTTATCTTTTCAAACAAATGGAAAAGAAAATGAGTTAATCATTCAGGTTCACAAAGAAGGAAAATACGATACAAAGTATTCTAAGTATAAAATAAACCTTATTGGATTACCATTTAAAGTAAAAACAATTGAAATTGACAACGTACAAGTTGCATTTGATAGCGATACTTTAGAAAATAAAGATTATCTTATTGTAGATAAGGGATTTACAATATTATATATCATTGGAGAGCAGCATTAATATTGAAACTTTATTTTTTAATTATGTAAATGTTAAAGTTTATAATGCTTGTATATTTGTCCAATAATTAAACTTTAGATTATGAAAAAACATATATTATTAGGGATTTGTGCATTGGGGTTAGTTTATTCATGCGCTACTAATCCTATAACAGGGAAAAAAGATTTGAATTTTGTTTCGAATAGTGAGTTGTTTCCATCAGCGTTTCAACAATATGGTACTTTTTTGAAAGAAAATAAAGTAATAACTGGTACAGCTGATGCTAAAAAGGTAGAAGCAGTTGGGATGAGAATTAAAGCGGCTGCTGAAAAGTACTTAATCTATTTAGGACAATCACAATATTTGAAAGATTACCGTTGGGAATATAAACTTATAGATAGTAAAGAGGTAAATGCTTGGTGTATGCCAGGAGGAAAAATTGTTGTTTATTCAGGAATTTTGCCAATAACAAAAAATGATGCTGGACTTGCAACAGTAATGGGACACGAAGTTTCTCACGCATTAGCCAATCACGGTGCACAACGTATGAGTGCAGGCCAATTACAACAATTAGGAGCTGTAGGAGTTGCAGTTGCTACTGGTGGACAATCAGCTGAAAAACAACAAATGTGGCAACAATATTATGGTATGGGTTCTCAAGTAGGAGTGATGTTACCTTTTAGTAGAGGTCATGAAACGGAAGCTGATAAAATTGGACTTACTTTGATGGCTATCGCAGGCTACGATCCAGAAGAATCTATTACTTTTTGGTCTAGAATGGCTGCACAATCATCGGGACAAGCACCACCAGAATTTATGAGCACGCATCCATCTGATGCTACTAGAATTGCGAACTTAAAAGCATTGATTCCAGAAGCGAAAGCTCTAGCAGCTAAAGTTGGTGTTATTAGAAGATAATATTTTAATTTAAAAAATTTAAAAAAGCTATTCTCAAAAGGAGAGTAGCTTTTTTTTTGTGAATTCTCACCAAAATAATTTGCATATAAATTTCAAGTATAATCTCAGTTTAGTACTAACTTGTTACTGTTTTAAAAAAATGTTTTTAGTTATTTTTAATAAAAATTAAATAAATTCGCAACATAAAAAATAAAACATGACAGATTTACCAAAAGGAAGTAAAAAATTATTAAACGCTTGGGCAT
>CBDUEE010000119.1:0-8861 GCA_965366105.1 uncultured Flavobacterium sp.
GTGAAAGGATGTTTAATGCTATTCTTATATTATAATGAAATGATGTGTATGTAATAAAAAAGCAAATATAAAATCTACTTTTGAATATATGCAAAAAATCTACAGTCAATTTATAACTTCAATAAAAATCTTGTACTGATCCAAATATAGAATTTATTTCACAAAATAAATTAGCAAACTCTCTGGTAAATCAATCAAATCAACGTTAAGTATTTTTGTTTGCATTTTTTTTAAAATAAATTCGTTTAATATTTAACTTATTCTTTTAATCAATACAAATGCGACTAATCTTTATGGTGTAGTCGCTTTATTTTTACTTTTGAAACAAATATTTAATGTAAGTTGGTTACTTTAAGATGATGTAATATTGTTGTAAAATTAGTAGCTAGACATTTTCCGTAATTATCTAATAGTTCTAAAAATCTTTCCTTTTCATATAATTTAGGATTAACCAAACATGATAATCCGATGGTAGAGAATTGTTATTGAAATAAATAAAAAAAGAACACCGAATAGCAAACGATTTTACTATTCGGTGTTTTTTGTAAAACTACACTAATCGTTTGCTATTTCTGGCGGCTTTTCAAAATATCAACCACATCATTTAATTGAAAACCTTTGGCTTGTAATAAAATAAGGTAATGAAAAAGTAAGTCGGCACTTTCGCTCAAAAATAAATCATCATTGTCATCTTTTGCCTCTATAACAACTTCTATTGCTTCTTCACCCACTTTTTGAGCTATTTTATTGATTCCTAGTTTAAACAAGGAAGCCACATAACTTTTTTCAGAATCGGCATTTTCTCTACGAACTTTAATTGTGTTTTCTAAATCTGAAAGAAATCCGTAATCCACTTTATTTTTTTCTGTCCAACACGTATCTGTTCCTTTGTGACACGTAGGTCCATCTGGTTTTACCTGAATTAACAAAGTATCATTGTCACAGTCATTTTTAATGTCAATTAGATTCAAAAAGTTACCACTTTCCTCCCCTTTTGTCCAAAGTCTTTGTTTAGTTCTACTATAAAACGTAACTTTTTTAGTGTCAACCGTTTTTTGATACGCTTCAGCATTCATGTAACCCAACATTAAAACGGTTTTGGTTTCACTGTCTTGTATAATGGCAGGAATTAATCCATCTGTATTTTTTGAAAAATCTATGTTCATTCTATTTATTATTTATGAAGTTAGAAATCTAATATCTTACTTCAATATTATTGTTTTTAAGTTCTCTTTTTAAGGTTTGAATTTCAATTTCTTTAAAATGAAATACACTCGCTGCCAAAGCGGCATCTGCCTTTCCTTGTTGAAAAGCATCTACAAAATGTTGAATATTTCCTGCACCGCCAGAAGCTATTATAGGAATATTAACTAATTCAGATAACTTTGCCAAAGCTTCGTTAGCAAAACCATTCTTTGTTCCGTCGTTATCCATCGAGGTAAATAGGATTTCACCAGCACCTCTTTGTTCTACTTCTTTGGCCCAATCAAATAAGTTCAAATCTGTAGGTACTTTTCCACCTACTAAATGCACAATCCATTGTCCATTAATTTTTTTGGCATCAATAGCAACTACTACGCATTGACTCCCAAATTTCTGCGCCAAATCATTTATCAATTGTGGGTTTTTCACAGCCGATGAATTGATAGAAACCTTATCTGCTCCGTTTTGAAGCAATATTTCTACGTCTTGCACCGAGGAAATTCCACCTCCAACAGTAAATGGTATATTGATAGTCGATGCTACATTCCGAACCAAATCTACTAATGTTTTTCTTCTTTCTTCCGTTGCTGAAATATCTAAAAAAACCAATTCATCGGCTCCTTCATTTGAATAGATTTTAGCTAGTTCAACAGGATCGCCAGCATCACGTAAATCTACAAAATTTACACCTTTTACAGTTCGTCCATTTTTAATATCTAGACAAGGGATTATTCTTTTTGTTAACATTGTTGTTGTTTTTATGTAAAGAAGTTGTACTAAAACGTCTCTACATTATATATTGTTCCAATTGTTTCATCGAAATTCTTCCTTCATAAATCGCTTTTCCTATGATTGTTCCCTCACAACCTAATTCGGCTAATTTAGGTAATTCATCAAAAGTTGATATTCCACCAGAAGCGATTAGTTTAATCTCGACTCCGCTCGATTTGACAGTACATTGCTTCAAAATTTTAGCGTACAAATCAAAACTCGGACCTTCGAGCATTCCATCTTTAGCAATGTCAGTGCAAATAACATACTGAATTCCTTTATTTTGATATTCCTGAATAAATGGAATTAAATCTTCATTAGAATCTTCTAACCAGCCCGAAACAGCCACTTTTTCGTTATTCGCATCGGCTCCTAAAATGATTTTATCAGCTCCATATTCAGCAATCCATTTTTCAAAAATAGCTCTGTTTTTTACGGCGATGCTTCCACCGGTAATTTGATTAGCGCCACTTTCAAAAGCTATTTTTAAGTCGGAATCCGATTTTAATCCGCCGCCAAAATCAATTTTTAGTTTTGTTTTTGTGGCAATTTGTTCCAATATTTTATAGTTTACAATTTGGCTTGATTTCGCTCCATCAAGATCTACTAAATGCAAATATTCAATGCCGTGTGCCTCAAATTCTTTAGCTACTTCAAGCGGATTTTCATTGTATATAATCTTAGTATTGTAATCACCTTTTGATAATCGAACGCATTTTCCGTCTATTATGTCTATTGCGGGTATTATTCTCATTTATAATTAATCTTAAAGTTTGAAAGTCTAAAGTCTTAAAGCTACAACTTCAAGAAATTAGCTAAAATTTGTTCTCCAATAGCACCGCTTTTTTCGGGGTGAAATTGCGTTCCGTAAAAATTATTTTTTTGTAAAGCAGAAGCGTATTCCAAGTCATAATTTGTAGTTGCTATGGCTTCATTACAAAGCGGTGCATAAAAACTATGAACCAAATACATGTATTCTTTTTCGTTTATGCCATCGAATAAATTAGATTTTAAGTTGTAAATCTGATTCCAACCCATTTGTGGCACTTTTACTTTATTTGAAAATTTAACTACATCAACATCAAAAATCCCCAAACCTTTGGTATTTCCTTCCTCAGATGATTTACACATTAATTGCATGCCCAAACAGATTCCTAAAATAGGCTGTTTTAAGGTTGGAATCAAAGTATCTAATCCGCTTTCAACAAGCATTTTCATTGCTGAACTCGCCTCACCTACACCTGGGAAAATTACTTTATCTGCAGCTTTTATTTCTTCTGGATTGTTGCTCAAAACTGCTTGTAAGCCCAATCTTTCGATGGCAAAGATGATACTTTGAATATTTCCTGCACCGTAATTTATGATTACTATTTTCATTCTTCTTCTTTTATTCCTGCAAGGTTTTAAAAACCTTGCAGGACTAGCATTTACAACATTCCTTTGGTACTTGGCAAAATCATTTTCTCTGTATCGCGTTTTACCGCTACTTTTATCGCTTTGGCGAAAGCCTTAAAAATAGCTTCTATTTTGTGATGCTCATTAATTCCTTCTGCTTTAATATTGATATTGGCTTTAGCACCATCTGAGAAGGATTTAAAAAAGTGTAAAAACATTTCTGTTGGCATTTTACCGACCATTTCTCGTTTAAAATCTGTTTCCCAAACTAACCAGTTTCTTCCTCCAAAATCGATCGCAACTTGTGCTAAGCAATCGTCCATTGGTAAACAAAAACCGTAACGCTCAATGCCTAATTTATTTCCTAAAGCTTTTGCAAAAACTTCTCCCAAAGCAATTGCAGTATCTTCAATCGTATGGTGTTCGTCTACTTCTAGATCACCTTTCACAAGAATTTCTAGATCCATTTGTCCATGACGTGCAATTTGATCCAGCATGTGATCAAAAAATGCAATTCCAGTTTCAATTTTACTTTTTCCAGTACCATCGAGATTTAATTTGATAAAAATATCTGTTTCGTTGGTTTTTCTTTCAATTGAAGCGGAGCGTTCTTCTAATTTCAGGAACTCATAAATAGCTTTCCAATCGGTGGTTTGTAAAGCGATAACCGTGTCTAATTCTTCTCTTTTTGAAGCTATTTCAGCACTTCCTAATCCTTCATCAGTATTGATAAAAATAGCTTTTGAGCCTAAATTTTTTGCTAATTCTACATCCGTAATTCGATCACCAATTACAAAAGAATTTTCCAAATCATATTCTGCATTATTGATATATTTTGTCAGCATGCCAAGTCCTGGTTTGCGAGTTGGAAAATTTTCATGCGGAAATGTTTTATCAATCAACACCTCACTAAAAATAACTCCTTCATTTTCAAAAGCTTTCATAACTAAATTATGAACAGGCCAAAAATTAGCTTCTGGATGCGAATCTGTTCCTAAACCATCTTGATTGGTCACCATAACCAACTCAAAATCTAATTCTTTAGCAATTTTACCCAAATATTGAAAAGCATACGGATAAAATTCTAGTTTTTCAAAACTATCTAATTGATAATCATTGGGTTCTAAAACCATTGTTCCGTCACGATCTATAAAAAGTATTTTTTTCATTGTATTCATTTTTAACATAGATTCTAAAGATTAAAAAAATTAAGTTTTACATTTAATTTTTCTGAAATCACCCACTAATAGTAGCTGTGGGAATTTGCCAAATCTCTGTTTAAATTTCTTTTAAAGCTTCTATTAATTTTTTGTTTTCTAATTCTGTTCCAACAGTCAGACGTAATGTGTTTTCACATAAAGGTTGCGTAGTTCTGTTTCGAATTACAATTCCTTTTGCGATCAATTCAGCATATCTTTTGTTAGCATCATCAACCTTAATCAAAATAAAATTTGCTTCAGTTGGATAGATTTTTGTAACATATTTTACGTTAAGTAATACTTTAAGTAATTTATCTCTTTGTGTTATAATTGAGTTAATTTCACTTTTAATTTGTTCTGGATTGTCTAATCTATCTAAAGCTTTTTTCTGGCTTAATTCATTGACATTATAAGGAGGTTTTATTTTATTTAAAACTGAAATTACTCCGCTTGAACTATAGCAAATTCCCAATCGTATTCCTGCTAAACCATATGCTTTTGATAGTGTTTGGGTGATAACCAAATTGGGATATTCATCAAGTTCATTTATCCAACTTTCTTTTGTAGAAAAGTCTATGTACGCTTCATCAATGACTACTAAGCCTTTAAAGTTTTGCAAAAGAAAAACAATATTTTCATCACAAAAAGAGTTTCCCGTAGGATTATTTGGAGAACATAAAAAGATGATTTTAGTATTTTCATTTATAGCAGCCATTATTTTCTCAATTTGTAGCTGAAAATTATCTGAAAGTAAAACTTCTTTATTTTCTACGGCATTGATATTAGCCAAAACTCCATACATGCCGTAGGTTGGTGGTAATGTGATTACATTATCCACTTTAGGTTCGCAGAAAGCTCGGAATAACAAATCCAATACTTCGTCACTTCCATTACCAAGTAAAATTTGATTCGCTTTTACATTTTTATATTTTGCCAAAATTCCTTTTACACTCTTTTGTTGTGGATCAGGATATCGATTCACACCATTTTCGAATGGATTTTCATTGGCATCCAAGAAAATCATTTCAGCAGTATTAAAATCTTCAAATTCATCTCGAGCAGAAGAATAGGGTTTTAATACTTTTACGTTTTCACGAACTAATGTATTTATATCAAAATTATTTTTCATTTTCAATCGCTTTTAATCGTAAAGTAACTGCATTTTTGTGTGCTTGTAATCCTTCGGCTTCTGCCATAATTTCAATGGCTTTACCAATATTTTGAATCCCTTTTTTTGATATTTTTTGAAAAGTCATTGCTTTTGTAAAACTATCTAAATTTACACCGCTGTAATTTTTAGCATAACCATTCGTTGGCAAGGTATGATTGGTTCCAGAAGCATAATCTCCTGCACTTTCTGGAGTATAATTCCCAATAAATACGGAACCCGCATTGTAAATTCCGTTAGTGTAAAAATCCTCAAATCCAGAACAAATTATAAAGTGTTCCGGACCGTATTCATTGATTAAATCTAAAGCAATTGTATCATTTTCAACAAATATTAATTTAGAATTTGCAATCGCTTTTTCGGCAATATTTCTTCTTGGAAGCAATATAATTTGATTTTGAATTTCAATTTCAACAGCATCAATTAAATCTTTTGAAGTCGAAACTAATAATACCTGACTATCCGTTCCATGTTCTGCTTGTGATAGTAAATCCGAAGCTACAAAAGCAGGAATAGCGGTATCATCAGCAACAATCAATAATTCAGATGGGCCAGCTGGCATATCTATTGCAACACCAAATTGTGTAGATAACTGTTTAGCTACAGTCACATATTGATTTCCAGGTCCGAAAATTTTATAAACTTTAGGAATCGTTTCCGTTCCAAAAGTTAGACCTGCAATTGCTTGAATTCCACCCACTTTTAAAATTTTAGTAACACCACATAAGTTAGCGGCATACAAAATAGCAGGATTTATGTTTCCGTTTTTATCGGGTGGCGAACATAAAACAATTTCATTGCATCCAGCAATTTTTGCAGGAACAGCAAGCATTAAAACGGTCGAAAATAACGGAGCAGTTCCTCCAGGAATATACAATCCTATTTTTTGTATTGGTCGTTTTTCTTGCCAACAATTAACTCCTTCTACTGTTTCTACTACTACTCTATCGGTTTTTTGAGCGGTGTGAAACTTTTCAATATTCGATTTTGCTAATTGAATAGCATCTTTTAATTCAGAAGAAACTGAAGCAATTGCACCTTCAATCTCTGTTTTAGAGACTTCAATATTTGTAACTGTAACACCATCAAAAAGAGAAGTGTATTTTGCAATGGCAGTATCCCCTTTTTTTTGTACTTCCTTAAAAACTTCTTTTACTGTAGCTTCTATATCGTCTACAGTTTTTGTTGGTCTTTCTAAAACTGTAGACCACGTTTCTGGTTTTGGATTGTATATTTTGTTCATTTTATCCCTCTAGCCCCAAAGGGGGAATTGCTACAGGAGAGGTTGCCTGTATTTTTATTTTGTTCTTTTTTTAGGATAATAACCACAGTTCTCCCTTTGGGGTTAGGGGATTTTACAATACCATTTTCTCAATTGGACAAACTAAAATTCCTTCGGCTCCCACTTCTTTCAATTGATCGATAACATCCCAGAATGTATCTTTTTCAATAACCGAATGAACACTGCTCCAGCCTTCTTGTGCCAATGGTAAAACAGTTAAACTTCGCAATACAGGCAGGATTTTACCAACAGCTTCAATTTTGTCATTGGGAACATTCATCAAGATGTATTTTGATTTTCTAGCTCTTAAAACAGATTCTATTCTGAATTTTAACGTATCAATTATTTTTTGAGATTCTGGGCTTACTTTGGGAGAAACTGCTAATACTGCTTCACTTTTAAAAATAACTTCTACTTCTTTAAGGTTGTTTTTAAACAAAGTACTTCCGCTTGAAACGATATCAACTATAGCATCAGCTAAACCAATATTTGGAGCAATTTCAACCGAACCAGATATTTGGTGAATATCAACTGATACTCCTTTAGAATTAAAGAAATCAAGAACCGTTTTAGGATATGAAGTCGCAATACGCATACCATTTAGATCTTGAACTGACTTGTAATCAAATGCTTTTGGCACAGCAACAGAAACTTTACATTTTGAAAAACCTAATTTTTGAATAACTTCAATATCACCACCTTTTTCAACCAATAAATTATCGCCAACAATAGCAATATCTACTACGCCATCCATTAAATATTGAGGAATATCAGAATTCCTTAAATATAAAACTTCTAATGGAAAATTGGATGCTTCGGCTTTCAACTGGTCGATTCCGTTGTCAATAGAAATACCTGCATCTTTAAGTATTTGAATGCTGTCTTCGTTTAAACGCCCTGATTTTTGAATTGCAATTTTTAATGTACTCATTTTTTGAATTTTTTTTTGTTAATTTTTTTGATTGAGTACAAATATTGGGTAATAAAAAACCCGTTTGATGTACTCAAACGGGTTTTTAGAATATGATGATTTACACACATACCATTAACACATCGCTTGAGAGCAATAATGAAAATGATGATGATGCAATTGATTTGTAAACATTTTGTTTGTTTTGTTTCTTAATTCTTTGGCAAATATAAGAGATAAATTTTATATTACACTACTTAAACTTTAACTTAATGAAGCTAAATTGTTAAAAACTACTTCTTTTTTTGTCTCTACTACTAATTTCAGGGGTTGAGCTCTTGGGAATAATTTCTAAAGTAGTGCTATCCGCTCTTATTTCGGTATGGCGAATTTCTCCACCTGAAGTACCTACTAATTGTGCTACATAAACTGCTCCAATACCCACGATTAGCGCTACTACAGAAATAAATTTTGCTTTAGCATGATTTTTTAAATTTAAAACAATTCCTAGAACTGAAATTCCTCCCAATAAATACAATATTATTGCCAGTTTTTCAGCTATTTCTTCGTGTTTGTGGATAATTTGTTTGCCGATACTTGGCATATCTTCTACCATTTCTTCGGCTCCTTCACCAGTTTGCATACTGAATGCGGCGAAAATTGCCACAACCATAAACAAAACATAAGCTGTATTTTTTACAGCATTATTTTTTAGAAAAAGACCTGCTATTAAAATTCCGAGCGCTAAAATAGTTCCAATAATTGGAAAGTGATTTACTACTAAGTGCCAATGTGCATCATTCATAATTTTTGTTTTAAAGATTAATATTTAATTAGTTAAACCAGTTAAAATGTCTTTTGTCAATTTATATTCCTAGAAAGTTTTCAAAATCTTACGGTTTTTTTTCACACCTGCAAGTTCAAAAAACACCT